>DASWXG010000489.1:0-3756 GCA_036405615.1 Prosthecobacter sp.
CGGGTGTGTACCTCTATGATGGCCAGGCCGTGGACATCGCCCGCAGCCTGCTGCCTTCAGCGCGCGGAGAGCTGGAGATTACAGATGTGAATCGCGAATATCTGCGGCGTGGGCAGTTGCACGTCACGCGGTTGAGCCGGGGATTTGCCTGGCTGGACGCAGGGACGAGCAGCAGCCTGTTCGACGCGGCGGCCTATGTGCAGACTTTGGAAAAACGCCAGGGCATCAAGCTGGGCTGTCCGGAGGAGGCGGCGTTGCGACGTGGCTTTCTGACCTTGGAGCAGTATGAAACGCTCGTGGCCGGATTGCCCCCCTGTGAGTACCGCGATTATTTGGCAGGCTTGGCTGCAGAGATGAGAAGGACCGCAGCAGGAGGGCCGGTATTGACCGCATGATGAACCTGCTTGTCACCGGCGGTGCGGGATTCATCGGCTCAAATCTCATCCGCCATGTCATTGATCGCCCCGGGATCACCCGGCTGGTGAATCTGGATGCGCTGACCTATGCGGCGGATCTGGGAAATCTGGAAGGTGTTCATGACCGGCATCCAAAGTATGCTTTTGAGAAAGCGGATCTGCGCGATGCTTCAGACGTGGGCCAGGTGGTGAAGGCGCATGCCATTACGCATGTCATCCATCTGGCGGCGGAGTCGCATGTGGACCGTTCTATCGCCGATGCGGCAGTGTTCATGGAGACGAATGTGCTCGGTACGCTGAACCTGCTGAACGCCTGCCGGGAATCCTGGAAAAACGGAGTGAGTGCCGGTAGTGGTGTGCGTTTTGTGCAAGTGTCCACGGATGAGGTGTATGGGAGCCTGAAGCCGGGTGATAAACCCTTCACGGAAGGAAGTCCGCTCCAGCCCAATTCGCCGTACGCGGCCAGCAAGGCGGCGGCGGACTGCCTGGTGCGCAGTTACGTGAAGACCCATGGTTTTCCGGCGGTCATCACACGCTGTTGCAATAACTACGGTCCCGGCCAGCATGCCGAAAAGTTCATCCCGACCGTGCTGAACTGCCTGCGTGAACAACGTCCGATACCGCTGTATGGAGACGGCGAGAATGTGCGCGAGTGGATCCACGTCAGGGACCACGCGGAGGCACTTTGGACCGTTCTGAACCAGGGCAAAAAGGGGGATGTGTACAACATCGGCAGCGGCGAAGAACTGACCAACCTGGAACTGGTGAGGCGTCTTTGCGCTTTGGCGGATGAGGCGGCAGGTGCCTGCCCCGGCCATCATCTTCGTCTGTTATCCTTTGTGGCAGACCGTCCCGGCCATGACCGGCGTTATGCGGTGAGCACCGCCTTGCTCCGCAGACAGACGGGGTGGCAGGCGCTGCTGCCGCTGGAGGAAGGTTTGAGGGGGCTGGCATCGGATGCTTTCAAGGGGCTGAGCGCAGGCTGTGTTGCATCATGAGTGCGGTGGAGACCCAGGCTTCGGAACAAAAAAAGGTGGGCGGTCGCGAGTGGCTGTTCACTTTCCTGACCAATGTTGCCATCCAGGGGGTGACGGTCATCCAGGGGGTGGTTTTGGCACGGGTGCTGGGAAGCGAAGGCCGGGGCCAGTTTGCCGCCGCCATTTTGTGGCCAAACTTTTTTGCAATGATCGGCATCTGGGGGGCGAATGTGGCGCTTGCGCGAGCGGCTGCAACGACCCCGTCTCTGGCGGCGTTGCGGCGCACTTCGTTAGGCGTGGCCTGTATCACGGGCTGGATTTCCACCCTGGCCTGCTGGCTGGCCGGGAGCTGGCTGCTGGCCGGCACGGGGCAAACAACATGGCTGGCCTTCCTGGTGTTTTTACCCTTTGTCTTTTTCAATCATGTGGCGCTCTGCCTTTCAGCGGTGGATCAGGGGGCGGGACATTTTTCCATGATGAACCGGATGCGGCTGGTGCTGAACCCGGTCTATGTGCTGCTGATTTTGCTGTCTGTGCTGGCTGGCCAGACCGGAGTGGTCTGGCTGGTCGGTTGCTTGCTGGCTGCCAATGGCGTGACGGCTTTGATGCGTGTGGGGGCAATGGTGCGGGAGGATGGCCTGCGCGGTCCGGTGCTGCCGGTGGGGCCAGTGCTAAAGCAGGGATTGGGATTTGGATTTGCGGGGGTGGCCGGAGCTCTGTTGCAGACGGCGGACAAGGCGCTGCTTTTGCAACTGCTCGGCACTGAAAAGCTGGGCATTTATACGGTGGCCCTCACCGCAGCCTCCGTAGCTGGCAGCGTAGCCTCAGCCTCCAGCACGGTAGGCTTTGGCATGGCGGCGCAGGCGGGCGTTGGGCAGGGGTTTGAAACGGTGGCGCGACTGTTCCGGCTGACATCCTGGTTGTGGGTGGGGGCAGGGCTGGCCACCGCAGCAGGCGTGGTGTTGCTGCTGCCGCTGATTTACGGGGCCGAGTTTGCCCCGGCGCGGTGGCCTGCCCTCGCACTCATTGCGGTGGTGGCCACCGGCGGGCAGGCGGTGTTGCTGGAGGAGGCCATGAGAGCCCAGGGGCGTGCGTTTGTGGGCATTCAGGGCCGGCTGGCGGGTTTTGGGGTGCTGATGGTGGCGGGTACTTTGCTGGCACCACGCCTGGACATCATGGGGGTCATCGTGGCACTGACCGCCGCTCATGCGGTGATTTTGACAGTCCTTGTGGTTTCAGCCTGCCGGCATTTTCAGGACGGGCGTGCTTCCAGGCTGTGGCCCAGGCTGGGGGATCTGGCAGAACTTGTGAACTTGGTGCGCCGCCGGCTGGCTGGGCGTGTTGCGACGTGAGCGAAAGGATGACAGTCACGGTGATGATCACGACCCGGAACAGGTGCCAGGACTTGCGCCGCACGCTGACCCGGCTGGGAGGGATGAATCCGCCTGCGGATGAAGTCCTGGTGACGGCAGACGGATGCAGCGATGACACGGTGGCCATGGTGAAGGCGGAGTTTCCTGAGGTGCGTCTGCGCGTGAATGAGCCGGGAGAGGGGTCGGTACCTTCCCGGGATGCCATGCTGAGAGAGGCTGAGGGCGACATCGTCCTGTGTCTGGATGATGACAGCTATCCGGTGGACAACGGTTTTTTTGGCAAGCTTTCCGCAGCTTTTGCAGAGCGTCCGGAAGCTGCAGTGCTATCCTTTCCTGAGGAGAGGGATGGCGGTGTTTTCTACCCGGAATCCAAGAGCCCGGCTTCCCCCGGCCACTATGTCTCGGCCTATCTCAACGGCGCGGCGGCGATGTTGCGCAAACCTTACCTGGATGCGGCCGGTTATCCGCCGTTTTTCGTCCATGCCTATGAAGAGCCGGACTATGCGGTGCAGTGCTATGCACAGCGGAGATCTGTCTGGTTTTTGCCTTCGCTGGTGGTCAGACATCATCGCTCGCCCAAGAACCGTGACCGTCTTCAAACGCACCATTTCAACGCCCGCAACGAACTGTGGAGCGTGTGGATGAGATGCCCGGTGGCCTGGCTGCCGCTGGTGTCGCTGTTCCGGGTGTTGCGGCAGTTTCGCTATGCTGCAGGGCAGGGGATTTCCTGGGTGCTGCGTGAGCCGCTGTGGTGGTGGTCGGCCGTGAAAGGCGCGGGAATGTGCCTGCGGCACCGCAAGCCGGTGGCCTGGCCGGTCTATTTTGGCTGGATGCGGCTGGCCCGCAGACAGGTGACCACGCGGCAGGAACTGGAGCATCTGCTGGGCAGAGAACTGAGTGCCCCCCGTTCATGAGGTTTCACTGCCTGCTGCCTGTGCGTGATGAGGCCGACATCCTGGCCCAGACGCTGAACCACGCCCTGACGTGGGC
>DASWXG010000490.1:0-5838 GCA_036405615.1 Prosthecobacter sp.
GTTCTTCCGTGGCGTCTAAAGTCCGCCAGATCTTGCTGCCGCTGGCAGCTGCCGTGATTTCAGCAGGAGCAGTCTGGCTTTTCGTCCGCGAACCTGCGCCCGTAGCCACCCTTTCCAAGGCCAGTGCCTGCAAATGGGGCAATAGCGCGCTCCCCACCTTGGTCGGCTCTGGCTTGCAACCGGGCACCCTCGAATTGCTGGACGGCCTGGCCACGCTCACATTCGCCAGCGGGGCGGAAGTTGCGCTGGAAGCTCCCGTCACGCTGGAGGTGGTCTCGGCCATGGAATGCCGGGTTAAAAAAGGCACCGTGGTCGCCGAAGTACCTGAGCAGGCAAAAGGCTTCACCATCCTGACCGATGAAACCAAAGTGGTGGACTATGGCACCCGGTTTGGCGTCAGCGCCGGGGAGGACGGCAAATGCCTGGTGCATGTCATCGAAGGCCTCGTTGAAGTGCAGCGCCAGGGTGAAACCGCTCGCAAGGAGCTCCGTGCAGGCGAACGGGTGGACTACGGCGGCTTTATCAAACAGGCGACCTACCCGGATGCCAACCGCGACCAGGACGAGCAGCCGGAACCTGGACGGTGGCTGCCCGGGCCGATCAACGATCTCGGCGACGGCTGGCAGATCGTCACCACCGCCTATGGCCGCGGGCAAGACTCCTGGATCCAGTCCGACCCGAAACATATCATCACCGGTCGTGAATCCTACCTCCGCATCAAGCACAGCACCCACAACACCAACCTTGAACGCAAGGCCTATGCAGCCTTTGACCTCAGCCGCTTCGCTGGCAAACGCATTGCCGAAGCCGAGTTTACTTTGCATGTGGAGCCCAGCGACCTCGGTTTTGCCACGCTCGTCCCGGACGCCACATTCAGCATCTACGCCCTGACGGATGAAACCCAGGACCTCTGGAATGAACAGGAAATCTCCTGGGCACATGCGCCCGCCCATAACGACGGGCCAGAATGCCGGAATGCCGCTGCCCCGGCCCAGTCCGTCAAACTCGGAGAACTCCACATCCCGCAAGGAACCACCCGGGGAGCCTTCTCCATCAAGGGTGACAAGCTGGCCGAATTTCTGCGCAGCGACACCAACGGGCTGGTCACCTTCATCATCGCCCGGGACACCAACGAGTTCGCCCGCAACGGTCTGGCCCACGCTTTCGCCAGCAAGGAAAACACCCGTAACACGCCGCCTCTGCTCAAAATCCGGGCCGAGGACTGAGCCCTGGCTGCCCGGCCACGCAGCCGTGGCCACATTCCCTGCCGGGAAAAAACAGCGGGCGTTGTTGCCTTTGCCACGCCGCGAGGCTTAAATTCCCGCATGAACCGCGATGTGGTCGAAGCTCAAGTGCGTGCCGTCCTGCCCTTGGACGGCAGTTTTGCCGTCTTTTTGGGCAACAGTGAAAAGACCTTTGTCATCTACATCGACGAGTCGGTGGGAACCGCCATTTCCATGTTCATGCGCGGCGTGGCCAAGGACCGTCCTTTAACACATGATTTGTTAGGCAGCGTTCTGCTGGCCTTCGGTGCCAAGGTGGAGCGTGTCATCATCAACCATGTGGAAGGCAGCGTTTTCCACGCCCGCATGATCCTTTCCGCAGCGAACGAACTTCACCAGAAGAAGCTCATCGAACTGGACGCCCGCCCCAGTGACAGCATCGCCATGGCCGTTCAGCAGGGAGCGCCCCTGTTTGTGGCCCGCAAGGTCTGGGACAGTGTTGAAGATGTGACCGACACACTGGCCCAGATCGAGAAGAGAGGCCTGGAAGAGGCGGCGGCAGCCGACGCCCAGGACTCTGAGGAAGACGAAGAAGGAGAAGAGGACGAAGAAGACCTCGACCCTGATGACCTTGACCTGGAGGCTCTGGAAGGCCTGAACCTGGAAGATGAGGCTGAAGGCGAGGAAGGGGAAGGCGGCTATGATGACGGCTATACCGGCATGGACGACGATGACGATGAAGGCGAGGAGTGGAAGAAATCCTGAGAGGCTTCTTCCGGCTTTTCACTCTCGGCCCAGTTGCCAGGCTCCCAGCGAAAAGGTCTATTCCTTTTCCGCCAGATAGCGGTCATGCAACTGCTGGGGAGGTGTCCTGAAAAGCACCGCCACACTGAAAGTGACCACCGTGCCGAAAAGGATGCGCCAGGGGAACTCGATCACCGGCATCCACTCCGGCCTGCCAAGTCCCTGCCCCAGGCCGAAAGTGGCAGCCAGCCCCTGATCCAGCCCGCTGAGATAGGCCACCACCAGGAAGCCGGCCAGCATGGCAAGACCATTGCCAAAGTCATTGCCCCGGGTCTTGGTGAAAAGGCCCACCATGAACACGCCCAGCAAGGAGCCGTAGGTATAGCCAAAAACGCCGAGGATGATCGGAATGATCCGCAGTGTCGGGTTGTGGGCCTTGATCCAGGCTGTAGCAAGGGCCACTGCAATCAGCAGCACGGCGAACAGCACCGTGCCCATGCGCAAGACCCGCACCTGGCCGGCCTCTGTCGGCGGCGTTCCAAACCAGCGGAAATGGAAGTCGCGCACATAGCTTGTCGCCAGGGAATTGAGAGCCGTGCTCAGCGAGCCCATGGCTGTGGCCAGTACCCCCGCAACCACCAGGCCACGAAGCCCCTGCGGCATGACATTCAAAATGAAGTAGGGGAACACCTGGCTGCTATCCACCGCGCCCTTGGCATTCTTTGGCAGAAGCTCAGACGGGTTTTGCTGGAAATAAACGAACAGCAGGATGCCAATGCTGAGCACCATGAAATTGACCGGGATGTCGCAGACGCCGGAAAGGATGGTGGCCATGCCGCTCTGGCGCTTGTTCTTGGCAGTCAGCATACGCTGCACCATGTCCTGGTCGGTACCATGCGTGGCCAGGGTGACAAAGGTGCTGCCCAGAAAGGCCGCCCAGACAGTGTATTCAGTTTCAAGAACACCTTTCACCCATCCCCACAGGCCGGGGTGAGCGGGATCCGGTTTTCCCCAGTCCACCAGCGCCGGCGGCTGGATGGCGGCCTCCAGGGCGGCCCAGCCACCGGTATGGCCCAGCAGGTACCAGAGGCCGAAACCGAGCGCAGAAAACAGCACAACGATCTGGATGACATCCGTCCAGATCACCGCGCGGATGCCCCCGAGCGTCGTATAGATAGCCGTCAAAACCGTGATGCCGACCAAGGCTGCAGCATAGAGCCAGAACTCCTGAAGCGGTGTGGTCTGCGGATCCACAAACAGCTTCCAGCCGAGCACCAGCAGCACGGTTGGAACCCACAGACGTGAACCGCTGGCCAGCAGCCGGGTGACCAAAAACACACCGGACGCCCAGCGGCGCGTGAGCGGTCCAAAACGGATGCCCAGAAACTCATACACGCTAACCACTCCGTGACGGTAATACGCGGGAATGAAAAAGGCGCTGACGACCAGCCGTGCGAGAAGATAGCCCGCCATGAGCTGGATGTAGGTGTAGTTGCGCAAGGCATACCCTTCACCCGGGGCGCCGAAAAAGGTTCCAGCGCTGATTTCCGCCGCCAGGATGGAGGCCAGCACGGCCCACCACGCGATCTGCCGGTCTCCCAGCGTGAACCCTTCGACACTTCCGCTTTTGCTGCGCTGGGACAGGCCGATGCCGATGATGATGCCAAAGTAGGCCAGGATGACGATCGCGTCGATAAGGAAGGGCATGCCTGCAATCTCGCAGGGGATGCCCCTCGCCGCCAAGCGAATTGTACCAGGGATGCTGAAGGCCTCAGCCCAGACGCCCCTTGCGCAAGATGTGGACCCCGAGCAAGCCAAAGGCAATCATGGCGGGCACCGCCAGGAAATGCAGCCAGATGACCAGCGGCCCCACTTCGTTCAAGCCGCCGAACCCTGACATCGCCCAAGTGACGAAAAGCCAGGCAATCACCCCGCCAATGCCCACGAGAAGGCTGGTCAGCAAGAAGAAGAGGCTGCCTTCATCCATCTCGATCAGCTTGCGTGTGATGGCGCGCGGCTTCTCGGTCTTTTGCAAGAACATGGCGGCAGAGAGCATGTAAATCTGCGTTCCCAGCAGTGCCGTCAGCATCAGCAGGACCTGGCTGTGGATGTTGAAGATGTTCAGGCCTCCAAGGTTGATCGGACCCGTCACCGCAGCCGCAGCCTGCAGTAGGCTGGCCAGAATGATGAGTGTCAGCCCCTTCAGTTCAAACAGACGCGGCCGCTCCGACAAAATGAAGAGGAGGTGGCGCATGCCATCACGCCAGGTGCGCAGATGCGGCACGCGATCTACGGGGGCAGGACGCAGGCCGGAGGGGATCTCCACCGTGCTGGCGCGATGCTTCAGAGCCTTGATCAGGAGTTCCGAAGCGAACTCCATGCCGCTGGCCCGGATGTCCCAGGTTTGATACGCGGTTTTTTTCAGGCAGCGGAAGCCGGAATTGCAATCGCTGAGGCGGCCTTTGAAAAGCAGATTGATCAAGGTCGTCAGCACCGGGGTGCCCAGATGGCGGTGAAGAGGAGGCATGGCCCCAGGCTCAATCGTGCCTTTCATGCGTGAGGCGATGCCCATGTCAGCATCCGCCTTGGCGGTGGTGCGGTAGAGTTCCAGCGCATGCTCATAGCAATAGGTGCCGTCGGCATCGGCAAACATCACATACTTGCCCTCTGCCGCCTCGATGCCACCACGCAGGGCGGCTCCGTAACCACGCTGTGGGACAGGGGCCACACGGGCTCCGTTATCTGCGGCAATCTGGCGGGAATCATCGGAACTGCCGTTGTCTGCCACGACAATCTCGTACTTCAGAGAGGGGTCTGCCTGCAAAGAGGCTTTCACCGCATTGATGCAAAGTGCAATCGTACGGCTCTCGTTGAGGCAGGGAAACACGAATGTCAGGTCCATGGATATTTTCTCATTGGATGGCGAGCCAACGCCGCTGCGCCAGCGAATTGTCTAATTCTGAGAACGAGAATGTCGAAATTCCGAAGGATTTTCTTTAACCCGCTCGGCTATCCCGGTGATGCATTTCGCCTGGAACTGACTTTCCGCATTGTTCATTCACAAAAATTACTATAATTTATAATAATTACACTCAAGCTATGAAGACGGGTGCGGCTTTAAATCCCAATTCCTCGAGAGCCAGAGCTTTCAGCTTGCTGGAGATGCTTATTGTCGTGGCGTTGGTTGGCATCCTGGCCGCTGTAGCCATCGCCTTCCTGGGAGGAAATCATCGCGATACCATGCTGAAAGTTCGCGATCAGAGAAACGCCCAGGAAATTGCCAGCCTCAGCATCAGTGCCGAGGTCTGCGGGGCAAAGGTCGTCGTGCCGGGCGACTTTCCCGGGACTATTCAAAACTTGCTGGAAGGCCGCCAGGCAGCCGGAGGGCAGTTTGCCGGAAGGCAATTCAAGATGTCCGCCCTGACCCCCGAGGAAATCAGCGGTGCCATCCGCTACCTCACCTGGCAGGGAGACCTGCCCCTTTATAACAAAAACGGGCGGTGAAAAAGGGCTGGCTGTTTACGTGGGCAGCGGGAAGGCCGGGTGCAGGATTCTAACAAGAATCGTTCCAGGGGTTGTCAAAAGCGGAAAATGCTCTAGCCTGCGCACCCCTCCGGCTTGGGCGCCCTGCCAGCTGCCATGTCAGGAGCCCTCATCAGTCCGCCTTTTTCAAGCCATGAACATCAACGTTGAATATCAGCCCAACTGCCGCGCGATCGCCCACATCCGCGTGCCTGGAGAAGAAGTCGCCAAGCAGCGCTCGGCCATCACCGCTTATTTCGCCACGCAGGTCCGCCTGCCAGGCTTCCGCCCGGGCAAAGCTCCTGTGGCCGCCGTGCAGAAGCGTTTTGGTGACGACATCCGCAACGAA
>DASWXG010000491.1:0-7108 GCA_036405615.1 Prosthecobacter sp.
TGCGGCCCTTCCCCCGCCCCCACATCCTGCCCCCTCGCGGCCGCCGTCCCTGCATCCTGCCGGGTTTGGGATGATGGCACCGGAGGCGGCAGGGGCAGCTGCACCTCAGACGCCCCTTCCTGATCCGGCAGCAGCGGCACAGGCACAGGCGCAGAACCCTGCGTCTGCCCGTAAGATTCCTTCGCCCCGCCGGAACCTCCCAGCAGCATCACAGACCCGATGAACTCTGGCGACTCCGCCAGCAGATCTCCCAAGGCCGCCCGGGGGTCCTTCCCCAGCGCCGCCGCCTCGATCATCGTCGAGGCCATCTCATCAAAAAACTCCTCCGGCACCTCCTTCACCGCATGCGCTGGCACATTCTTCAAAGTCTGTTTCCAAAAGCCGCGTATTCCTTGCGCCACCCTGTCCCGCGCCCCAGGCATCAGCAGCGCCTCAGTGCCCGTCGTACCACCCACAGCCGTCAGCCCCGCCGTGACCAGGCCCGAGGCCATCGCCGGGCCGGAGGCACGCATCCACGCCTCCATTGGCCCCGCCCCCTGCTGCCTCAGTTGCCCGTAGAGCGAGGCATACTGCGCCCCCGCCGTCTGCGCACCCGCCAGGCCAAAGATCACCGACTTCGCCGCCTTCTCCGGCAGCAGATTCACCCGCAACCCGCGCGTCACCAGCGCCTGCGCCGCCAGCCCCGGCAACATCCGTGCCGCTCCCCCCGCCATCCGGCCCAGCGCCCCCGTGCCCGTGCGCGCCTCCGTGCTCTCGTCCACCATCGCCCCCAGCATCCCCAAATCCGCCGCCCCCTGGGAGTAAAACTCGCTCACCTTCTCAGCGCCCGGGACCCAGCCCGCAGCCGTGCCAGTCACCATCCCAGCCAGCCCGTTCACCTGCGTAAACACATCCCCCACACCTAACAAAATAGATGTACCCATCTTGTCCGCAAAGCGCGCGCCCCGGCCCCGCTGCATCTGCTCCCGCAGATACAGCCTCGCCTGTTCCGCCTCCGGCAGTGCGCCGAAACGCGGCTCCGCCTGCGCCCGCCGTGCCGCATAGTCTGTAAACTGCTCCCCCGGAAACAGGTCCGGAGTGGACTTCAGAGAGGGCAGCAGCGCCTTCGCCTGGCCGCGCTGCAGATCCTGCAGCACAGCCATCGCCTGCTTCTTGGCCTCCGGTGCCGCCTCCGCCTCCTGCACCGCCCTGGCATAGGCCTCATCATTTTGCAGCAGCAGCGGATTCACCACCACCGCACCGTTGGAAAGAACCCGGCTGTTCTCCACCCGGCTCACATCCCACTTCCCCTTCGTCAGTGACTGGATCATGTTCCGCCCGAAGGCCTCCACCTCAGCCAGCACCTCCCCCGACCCCGCGCTCTCGCCCACCGGCTGCCCGCCCGTGGTCCAGTCCATCTTCTTCCCATCTTCCAGCAGGCGCACATGGTCCGGATTGTCCGGGTCCAGCCCCGTCTTCTTCACCGCCTCCCGCCGCAGCGCCTCCGCCGCCTCCTCGCTCCGCACCCTCTCCAGCATACGTTCCCGCCGGTAGTCGTAGGGGCCATGGTCTTCCGCCACTTTCCGGAACACCTTCTGCCAGCCCAGTGGCGCGTCCAGCACAGCTCCCAGTACACCGCTCAGCGGCCCGCTCCTCTCCACCTCTTTTTCCAGAGGCAGCTTCTCATCCTCCGCCAGCTTACCCTCATACGCCTGCAGCCCCTTCCGGTGTGCGATTCCCGCCGCCGTCTGCATCGCATCGGCCTCCGCCCTCACCGCCCGGTTCATCGCCTTCCCCACCCGCAGCCGCGCAAACAGCAGCTCAGCCTCCAGCTTCTGCACCCGGTCCCCCTGCTCGGCCTCCGGCACCGTGGCGCGAATGTTCTCCCGCATCACCCTCTCCTCCGCATCCAGCTCCCGCAACTGCCGGGCAAAGCGCGACACCACCGGGTCAGCCTCCAGCCGTTTCAGACCCGCCTCATACTCCTCCCTCTGCCGTTGCAAATCCGCCTCCTCCCCCGCCACCACACCTTCAGGACCAGACACCGTCAAAGAGGGTGCCTCCCGGCTTACATCCCCAGCTTCAGGCAAAGCAAGCCCCGTCTCCTTCCCCGACCCCAGACCAGCCGCCCCCGTCCCAGGCATAACCGGAAGTGCCGGAGCAACACCTGTCACATCCCTCGCAGGAGCTTCCGCATTCGAGATCCGCATCTTCAGCACTTCCTTCTTCATGCCTGTCCCGGCCCCCGGCATAACATACTTTGCCTCAATGCCACCCGGTGCGGCCGTCCCTTCCCTGCCAGGCATCCCGTCTTTCGCTGAACTCAACCCAGGTTCCGCCCTGCCCATACCCTCACCCGGAACCGGCAGCAGCGGAGAAAGCGCAAAACCGCCTGTATCCCGCCCCGTCATGCCCGGCAGAGTCACTGGCTCCTGCGGCAACACCCTTACCTGCGGCTGCACGTTTGAGTGCACGGCATTCTCAAAGGTATGTCCCTGCTTCACCGCTCGGCCAGAGACAGGCCACTCCGCAATCATCGGCTCTGGTGCAAACTCAGTCCTAGGCATCTCCACAGGTATCGGCTCCGGCTTCCATCCAGCCCCCGGAGCCATCACCGCCGCCCTCGACTGCCCCAACGCCGCAGACACCGGCCCCCAGGCCGGTGCAGGCGCAGGAGCCGGAGCCTCCCGCCGTCCCCCGCCTGAAGCAGCCACCCCCGCCTGGCCGATCATCTCCAGCCCCAGCACCTCCGCCTTCGGCACAGCCAAAGGCACCTCCTGCGGCAGCATCTCCGCCACCCGCTCTGCCCGGGAGCCGTAAAAGCCGCCGTCTGCACCGGCAGCCCCTGCCACCCGAGGCTTCGGCATCATCATCTCCGCATCCTTCACCACACGCCGGTTTCCCGGCCCGCCCGTCGTCGCATAAACCGCCATAGATTCAAAAAGAAAAAGAAGTTTCTCCCCTGTCGTACCGCCAGCCATCCCCGGCCTCCTGTCTCCGGACCACTGCCGCATCCGGCCTTCATCACCGGTCATCGTCAAACATCACAATCAACTGTTTGCCATTTTCAAATATCCACCCACAAAACACCCTTTGTCCACAGCAAAAAACACCGCCCCCACCACCTCACACAAAAGCACGCCACTGCCTGTTTATCCCCAGGAACACCCGCTCAAAAGACACACCGTATCATTCTCCGCTCGCCGCCTCCGTCATCCGGTCAAAGGCACGGTCCGGAGCATTGCTAGCCGTTCGGTTTCCTATTTCCTCAGCCGTTGTTTGATGTTGTTTTCCTCCTTGGCTAAACCGCAGCCTCGTCTGGTCAGGGTTATTCCAGCCACTTGCCCGAGTTCTCGGGAGCGGTGCATCCCCCCACAGGGCCGCCTGCCGCACCCGTCTTTTCATGTCCTGCACCTGGGTTTCAAAGCTCCGGCCCAGGCTTGCATCTTTGCCCAGCGCGGCCAGGAAGTCCGCCACCAGCTCTCGAAAGGAGTCCCACATTTGGCGGCCCAGGCTGTCCCGCCCCAGCATCGCCGGGTCAGACTCCGTCTGCCTGGAAAACCACTCAAAGGCCAACGCCTCCCGGTTTCCCGCCAGGTGGCGGTAGCCGCTCTCGGCCGCTATGCCGCCCAGTTCCGTTTCTGGGATCTGCGCACTCAGCGCAGCCCAGCGCCGCGCCCGCGGCCCCTGCCGGTTACCTAACAATAGATTCATACCATCGTGCGACACCCGCTCATGCACCACCACCCGGCTCAGCGCATCCACCGGCGTTTCGCCCTCACGCAGCACCGTGTTCTCCGCGATGACCACGCTGTGCCCCGTCTCAGGATCATAAAAACCCTCCGCCGTGCGCAGCCCCGCCAGGTCTTCCGCACCAAAGGGATGCTCCCTTGCATAGTCAGACGCCAGCAACGACTCCACATCCGTGAAAAAGTGCGTCCTCCGGTTGATCAGCCCCGGCTGCTTCTCATTCAGTACCCGGGCCGTCTCGGCAAGCGTCCGCTCTAGCTTTTCGGAGCTTCCGAGGATGGTGCGGAGGCTTGGACCTCTGTCTCCAACGAAGTTGTTTGGCTGGCTGTAGAAGAGGAACTCGCGATCCAATATTCTGAATAAAGGAGTGCCTGATTGATCAGGATCTCCTCTTCCTCCGTTACCGATCTTAGTGTTGGTATTGTCCGGACCGTACGGCTGAGTGGCATCCGATTGAAGCGCATGTCGTGCAACAAGGGCCCGAGAAAGTGTCGTCGGACCAACTCCGCTGTCTCCGGAGTCCAATCCCGATACGACAGCTTTAAAATCTCTTTCGGAAAGCCTCCTCCCGGTAACAACATGTATCACGGTATCATCTTCAGGATTCCAGCGCAAGTCCTCGAATCTAACGCCTCCTTTGTCGGCCATTCTCTGCCTCACATAGTCCATCTCCGCCACGGCCAGCAAATTGAGATTGTGCTCAAAATCAGCCTCCGTCTTCTCATTCCTCCAGTTGGCCACTTCGTTGTAAATCTTCCCTGTCTTGAGACTAATCCCTGAAGCTGGTATATGCCGCGTGGTTCCATGACGCAATGCGCTGGACAACATTTGGCTGATCCGGCGCGACCTCGCAATAGGCTTTACCCCATGGGGATCTGGCACAAATTTCAGACCGTTGTTATGAGCATAGGTGAGCGCCGCCTGATAGACAAGATCTCCCCCCTGTGCGGGCTGGCTTGGATCTTTGGCACGCATGCCTGTTGTATCCACCCAGACCTCTCCGTTTTTCCCATGATAAATGTAAGCGACTCCGCCAGACTTGAGCGTCACCCAGTACGTTGCTGCAGTAGGGATCTCGGAAAAATTCGTTCCAGGCTCCACACTTTCCAACTCTCCGGGCAAGGCATACTGGTTCATGATTTGCTTCATGCTTTTGCTGGCACTTGCCGGGCCGCGACGGAAGCGGCCTGCATCATTGGCCAGATCCTGCATAGCTTTACCACCAGCATTCGCCCCCTGGCTAAACTGCAGCCTGCCACCACCCGTCTCTGAGGCAGTCACCTCCGCCGGCTTCCCAGCACTCGCACCCGCTCCCACCAGTGCCTGCGCCTTCTGGCGCTGCTCGGGGGTCATGAAGGCAAAGGCGGCCTCCACTGCCTCTTCGTGGTTGGTGAAGAATGCCTGCTCACCGGCGCTGTCTGCCACCATGTAGCGCCCGCTTTCCTCACGGACCGGCGGCACCAGGCCCTGGCGTTCCGCCTCGTGATACGCTTTTTGTTGGGCCGTGGCCCGGCGCATGGCTGCGTTTTTTTCGTCCATGCGCGAGGTTACCGCCTCCGTCATCCGGTCAAAGGCACGATCCGCCGCCTGGCCCACCTTGCCGTGTCCGTACCCCAGCACGTGCATGCCCAGGGCCGTGGCCACCATGTCGCGCCCGGCGGCGCGGTACTGCGCCAGAGTCGCCTCTGGGTTTTCCACATGCATGTTCACCGCCTCCATGCCCGCATTGGCCGCCAGGCTGCCAGCCACGCTGCGGAGGGCCTGGCCCGTGCTGCGCCCCGCCTGCGCGGCCATACGCAGCCCACGCACATACGGCAGCAGGTGCGAGGCCAGCTCCAGCGGATTGCCCGCCTGCATCATGACTTCCGAGTAGTCGCCCCCGCCCATGCTCTGGGTCAGGAAGTTCACCACGGAGCTCTTGTCCAAATCTGCCTTCTGCCGGCGGTCAATGTCCTCCCGCTGCGGCGTCCGCTTCAGGTTTTCGCGCAGCTGGTCCAGCAGGGCCGGGTTCTGCGTGCGCAGGTAGCCAGCCACCAGAGCCATGTTTTGCGGAGCCTCCAGCCCATTGACCAGGGCGTAGCTCTGCAGCCAGTCCTCATCCATCGTTTCCTCTTTGCCATTGAGGGTGATCTTCTTGTCCGTGCCCTGCACCCCTTTATACCACCGGGCCTGGGCAGCAGAGAGGCGCTCGCCATAGCGGCCCAGCCAGGCATCATAGGCGGCACGGTCCCCCGCTGGAATGTTGCCCTCCTCCATGTCCTTGCGCAGCTCCGCCAGGGTGCTTTCCAGCTCCTCGTCCGCACTCCCGGCCAGCACGCGGCGGGTGCTGTCGCCCAGTTTGTCCATCCAGTGCCCCGCCTGCTGGGCCACATTGCCAAAAGGTGCGCGCAAGACGCTTTCCCCCTCACCGGCAAAAGCGGCATCCGGCTCGAAGATCGTCCCGTCTGCCCCAATGGCGAAGCCTGTGCGCACAGCTCCGCGGCCCACATCCAGCACCATGTCAGCCCCGCTGTTAGCCGTATCCAGCCAGTCGGAGCGCGACTCCATTTCTTCCCGCATCTGCCGGGCCAGGTCCCTGTAGTTCCCGTAGTCTGTCTGGTTAAAGTCCGGACGGCTCATAAAGTCCCTCCCGGCCTGCTCCAGCACCTCATTCAGCGCCTGCATACGCTGGCCCGGTGTAGCCCGCTCCAGGTGCGGGCTCTGGAGGAAGTTTTGCAGATCCTCCACCTTCCACTCCCCCCGGACAGTCAGCCTGTCCTCCGGGGTCTCCTGGCCGTACACAGGTTCCTGCCGCCACTCCAGACGCGGTTTGGAAGCCTCTGCCGCCCGGGCCGCAGCAACCTCCCGAAACTGCTCCGGTGTCAGTTTCCCCGCCAGATGCGGAGCCGAGCGCGCCCCCAAGTATGCCACCTTCTCCGGCACCTTCTCCGGCACCTTCTCCGGCTCCAGCCCGTGCTGCTGGATGAAAGACTCCAGCTCCCCCCGGCGCATCCCCGTCATCGAGGCCACCTGTACATCCCGGAACACCCGCTCCCTCTTCTCAGGCCCCGTACGCACCCGCCAGTCGCCATTCATAAAACGGTCCACCACTTCTCCCTCTTCACCCAGGGTGGTCGTTCCCTGCCACAGCGGCACAGTCTCCTTCTCCGGCTCCACAGCAGGCAGCCTGCCCGCCTGCATCCCGTTCCCAACCCCAGCCCCCGGCGCAGCAGGGCTCCCCAGCGTAACAAAAGTTGCTTCACGATTCTCCAAAGCCGGATCGTGCACCACCGTACTCCCCGGAATCCCCGTGGAAACAAGCCCTGCAGCAGGAAAACTCACACCACTCCCAGACCTCGCCGCAGGCAGCACCGAAGAACCTCCCGCGTTGGATACCGCA
>DASWXG010000492.1:0-7753 GCA_036405615.1 Prosthecobacter sp.
AACTTGCTTTCCATCAAGGAGGAGCTTGCCGAGGTCAAAAAACAAAATCCGTCCAACACCTCGCAACTGCAGCTGTTTTACATGGGATCTCCGAAGGATCAGGCTGCCGCCTTCCCGCCTGAATATGCAGACCTGCTGCAGACTGCCGGGCAGAACGTCTATCAATCTTACTACCACCAGTATGCCCGCCGCAATTCCATCCGGTCATCCTCCACCTTGAAGCTGCCCGCCAGCATCACCGAGGTTGCGGGGCTGGCATCGCACCACCTGATCATGCTCGGACAGAACCTTGACGCAGCGCAGAGCGATGCGTTCTGGGAGCGGGCCAAGCAGGCAGGACTGAGCAACGCCCATCTGCTGCGCTACCTGCGCATCGACGTCGGCAGGCTCAGTATCCAGGTAACCGAGGGGGGCCTGGAAAAGTCAGGCTGGAACTCTGCTCTTCTGGCTTATGCAGCCACGAATTCCACCCGGGAGCCCATGGGGACTGATGTTGCCAAGCGGGCGGTCGAAGCCTTTGCTGCCAAATATCCGGCCGTTGCGCTGGCTCCTGTGATCAGCGTGCTGCAAACCCAGCCGGAGGTGGCCCGTCCCTGGCTGGACCAGGTGATCGAGGCCTTTGAAAAAACCGACAAACCGCCGGCAGTATCGGTCTATCATCTCTGCATGCTCCTCGGTGGGGGCCAGCAGATCCAGGCAGCAGACAGCCTGCAGCATCTGACAGACCAGCAGAAGGCAAGGCTGCGCAAACTGCTGGTCTCCATGATGAATTTTTATCCTGAAAGCCCGGCCCGGGTAACCGAATTTGCTTTCACGGCCAACGCCCTTGTCGCTTCAGGCGGGCACGAAGATCTGGTGACCTTTCTGAATTCGGAGGTGGAGCTCTTCAGCAAGCCCTCCAGGAAAAACAGCCTTCAAACGTTTCTCAACCAGTTCAGGCGTTCAAACGGTGGTTTTCTCAAACCCTTCCCCTTGCCGCCTGCGAGCACTCTGCCGCCGCATGTAGCCCTCTGGCTCCAGCGGAAAGATCTGTTCAATCCGCAGCCGGATGAAGACGGCCAGCCTGACCCGGCGCTTGAGGGAGTAAAACCCTTCCTCGGGAAAATTCAAAACCCGTCCCTGCGCCGGGCACTTGCCTACAAATGTGACGACAGGGAACTCCTGAAGAAAGAGCTGGAAAGCGATGCCGCCAGCCCGGCGGCTTCACTCGAGCACCGCCTGTTCACCGCAGCTCTGGCTCAGAGGAGCGGCGACCATGCGCGGGCGTCGGATCTGTTCATCCAGGCCCAGGCCGCATCGCTACCGCCGGATGTGCGCGACCAGGCTGATGCAGCGCTCATTCATTCGGTCACCCTCGTGGCAAAGCCCTCTCCGGCACAAACCCAAGGGGCCATCCAGGCTGTGCGGCGGCAGAGAAGCGGCAAGCGGGATGCCCAGGAACGCCAGGAGCTGATCGGGGCCATGAACACCCTGGGGCTCAAAGAAGAGGCTGAGCAGTGGCAGCGCATCGCCACCCTGCCTGCCGCCTCCGGCTCGCAGAGCCAGTCTTACAGCAACAACGCCAATTCTAACAAGAAGCGCGTTCAAACTCTCCTCGCCCAGGGCAACCATGAGGCGGCCATGCGGGAGGCCGTGCGGCAACTGAAGCAGATTCTCCACAGCTACTATTTCAGCGGCAACACCAGCTATGCCAAGACGGAGGCAGAACGTCTCCTGACCCATTTCAAGGATCCGGAGTTTCGCAAGAAACTGCTTGAGGTGCTCAAACCCGCTTCAGCCACCTCATCCCCCCAGCAGCTTGAATATGCCGGGCTTCTGGAAATGCTGAATCAGACCCAAGAGGCACTGCAGGTCTATGGCAGTCTGCTGACAGCGAACCCCAAAGATGATCAGGTCCGGGTCCGCCTGATGATCCTTTCCGCTCCCACGGCGCCGGCAAAGACCGCGGAACTGCTGAAAGACGTCCCCCTGCGAGTGCTCGCCCAGGGAGTGGGGTACGAGCTGACCAGCGCCCTCAACAATTCCTGGGATATGGCACTCGATGCCCGGCTCGGTCTTGTGGACGCCATCACCGCGCGCCTGAACCAGGCTGGCGGAGAAGCGAATCCTGCCCAGGCTGCTCAAGTGGACTGGGCAGGATCTCTCCCGTCCATCCTGACCAACACGGCGGCGCAGGGCTCCAAGCCCTTGCCGTATCTGCACGCACGTCCGGGGCGCATCGCTTCTTCCTCTGAGGAGAGGGCAGACTCGCCGCAGATGAAGAAGCTCAGCAAGTGTCATCAAAACCTCTGCCTCGCCATGATCAAACATCCGGCACTGGCAGATACGGGCTTCTCGTGGTATGCCTGCCGGAAGATGGCCGTGGAGGGCAACACTGCCGCCGTGCACGAAGAACTGGCCAAAATGGCCCGCGACATTCTGGCCTCCGCAGCCAAACTGCCCGCTTCCACCACGCAGGCTTTCTCCCGGTATAACTATTACCGCGACAACACGGCGCGATGGAACCCTTCACCGGGTGAATTCCTCATCTGGAAAGCCTGGAAAGATGGCACGCCGGAAAAAATCCAGCAGGAGATCCTGCCCCTGATTGGCAAGACGCGGGGGCCGGAAATCCTCTCCTATGCCAAACGCATGGCGGAGATCTGGACCTGCCCGGCCGAATCTTTTGGCGCCCAGGCTTTGGGCTTTGTCCGAGTCCAATCCCCGACGGCTCCGGGCTCCGGCCCCCAACGCCAGGTTTCCTGGTTGATCGACCGCTGGGACGAGCGTCAGATCCCCGGGGCCGTGCTGGATGAGGCCGTGCTAACCGTCCAGAAATCTGCCGCGAACGGGTATAACCCATCGAGTTATTTTCCGGAGCTCCTCGCAGTCCGCGCCAAGCTCGCTCCCGATCTTTCCGCAGACGATTTCCTGGAGTCCTGGCTGACCGCTACCCTCGGGGCGCGCGGTTCCCGGAAAAAACGCATGGATACCTGGATGATCAACCAGTACGGGTCATCGGGGGCAAATGACCGCCAGGCTTACAATGTCAGCCAGACCATCACCCATCTGCTGGAGCAGCCGGGCATGGTCGGTGTTGCATTGAAGATGGCGGGCATGGTCGGCCTGACGGAAAACCAAAGATGGTTTTCTAACTATCAATACAACATTCAACGGCAGGCCAGCCAGAACCGCCAGGATGCGATGGCTTACTTGAAAGCAATCAACGCCTTGAGTGAAGCACCCCAGTTCATGACGCTCTCGGTGATCGTCAACCGCCAGCACCCGCTCACCCGTGTCATCAACGACCTGCGTCGAAAACCGGATCTCATGACTGAAGTGCGGGCCGATGTGGCAGCGGTCAAACCGCGCACATTTGGAACCGAGATCGTGGAAGCGTTGCTCAAAGAGGATGCTTCCGGATCTGTGGCAGGAGTCATCCGGCGCAGAAGCGCCGACATGAAGCTCATTCCCCCGGATCACATCGCCGCTGTCAGCACGCTGTTGAAGGATCATCTGCCCGCTCTCAAAAACAGGGAAACGGCCGATCCCGAGTTGATCAAGGCGCTTGAGCCCATCCTCGCGGCGGAGAATGCCTCGGACACGACCGACGTACAACGCATCCTCAAGGCCGCCAGTCTGCAGGAACTCAACATGCCTGACACCGTCTTTGAAGACCGGATCCCGGTGCTCATGAAGGCAGTGGTCAATCAAAATGCCGGCCAGGCCAAAGAGCTGTTCTTAAAGGCAGCCAAGCTGATCGAAGACAAGGCTTCCGCGCAAGGCTGGGGTGGTGACACCTGGAGCCAGGGCTGGACATATCGCAGCGAACTGCTGGATGATTTTAATGACCAGTGCCCTGGCATTCCTGCTCTGGTCCTGGCCCTGAAACTCTGCGAAGAGGACGACAGCGGCAAACTCATCCTGGATGCCAAATGCAATGAAGGATCCTGGGGGCAGACGCTGCTCGACGCCTGGAGAAAAGCGGGCGGCACCGCCCGGCCTGGCAAAGCGGCTTTGACCATGCTGGCCGAACTGGAACCGCATACCGGTGCGGATCAGCATCCACTGTTGGCCCTGGGGTTCTATGAATTCTTCGCCAAGCTGCCGCAAGGAGTCCGTCCAGTTGTTCTAGAAGAGGTGCTTCGTGAAGGAACACCTGGAGAAGGAACACCTGGAGAAGCATCCCTGAAAACCGAGCTCGCCATGGCGGGCCGTTTCTTCCTGGCCACCGACAGCAACTCGCTTGAAAGCATGCGCGTCCAGGCAGCGCTAGCCAAGGCTGGAGGTATGGATGCGGCCACTGCCCACTACCGCGGCGTGCTGAAAGAGGGACGTTTTAATCCCCGCGTCCGCATCGCCCTCGCCGCCCACCTCTGCCGGAAAGCCCGGCTTCGTAGCGATGCCGAAACCGTCCAGGCTGCCATGAAACTCATTGCGGAAGAGCATCGGAAGTTCAATGCCGTCAGCGGTCCTTATCACCTGACACCCATCGCCCATGCCTTTAGCCATGCCGCGGCCGATGAAGCGTGGCAGGAAATCGCGAAGAGCCAGTGGGAGGCCTGGCTTACGCGCAACTCCAGAAACCAGGAGAACACCAACCGCAACCGCTCTTACAGACCCGACGAGGAGGTCATATGTGCCATGCTGGGCATCATGGCCCGGGGCGGCCACGAGGAAGCCGTCAACTTGCTGCTGACAGAGAACACTGAATCCCTCACGGATGACCCGTCCGCCTTCATCACACTGGTCAGCAGCGGGGCTCACACCTCCGCCCTTTCCTGGCTGAAAAGATACTGGGAGAGCTTTTTATATGATCCCCAGGACTACCAGGAGTTCAGCCAGCGTCTGGCTGAGGAACTTCCCAAATTTGCCGCAGCCTGCTCTGCAGATCCTCAGATGGCGGTGCTCGGGGAGAGCATCTGTGCCGGGTTAAAAGATCCGGTCAAAGCAGGCCAGTGGCAAGGTTTTCAAGGCCGCGTGCAGCGCATCCTGGCCTTGGTTCCCAAGATCAAAAACACCGCCTTCCCCCACGAAGATGTCCGCAGCCGCTGCCTGGAAAAAACGGCTGAAATTTTCGAGACCTATGCCGACCTGCATGCCGAATACCAGGCGGTGGCAGACAAAGCCGACATCGGCAAAATCCTCGGCACTGGGAAAACCTGGATCACCTTCCGCAAGGCGAAACCCATTGCCGCTGCCGCCGCCCACCGCCTCTGGGAGACGGGGGACGACTCCGCCCTGATCGCCATGCTTCAAAAGGTGGCCGCCTCCGACGTTCCCGGACATAACAACGACGAACTGGAAGCCTACACCTTCTCCTATCTGGCCAACCCGGTGGTTGACTATCTGGAGTGGCACTGGGGCAAAGGACGGCCAGGGGATCCCCAGAAACTGCTCGCCTATGCGGACCGGGTCATCAGCTGTGCGCCGCGTCACGAAGATTGCACCACCCTCGGCACCCATGTCCTGATGAAGCTGATGCTTCTTTCGGCTGCGAACAACAGCAGCGCCCATGAAAGCTGGAAAACCAGTCTCAAGCCGGACGACGCCCGCGCTGTGAAAAGCCTGGTGCTGTCCAGGAACACCTTTTTTGTCTGCACCGGCTTCTTTGGCAAACCCAAACCCAGGCTGCCGGTCCAGGAGCGTCAGGACATCCTGTGCCGGATGATGGCAGACTCCTGGGTCCAGGCCAAGTACCCGGCCACGGGCAATGGCGTGCCTAACATGATCGCCCACATCGTGAACACGCATAAGCTGGTGAACCTGGATGAACTGGCCGTGTGTGGCTCTGCCCTGGCCAAAGCCCTGCCGCGCAAAGGCCGCACCGCAGCCGAAGCCGCGGACCTCCTGGCCCAAGACGGGCGCAAGGAAGGCCTGGGCCTGTATGACCTGGCCATTGTCGAAGCCGGAAGCGACGTCGGCCTGCGGGCGAATTATCTCTTCCGGAAAACCGACCTTCTGGAGCGCCTGGGCCAAAAGGAAGAAGCGCTGAAACTGCTGACAGACCTCGGCAAGGAGCCCAAGTTGGGGGCAGGAGCCCGCCGCACCCTCGAGACCGCCCTCAAGCGGATGCAATAAACAGCCCGTGCAAATAACCCGTCACACAACTTTCATGATCTAACATTTTTCCTCCCACACCGTCCAAGAATCGCAGACCAGATCTTCTCCCGTCTTGCATTTTTAAACGTGGCCTGATAAACCCCATAGGAAATCCATCGCGCTATGCCTGCCCAATCACGCATCCTGATTTTTCTCACTGCGGTGCGCCAACGGATGGACCGGGCCCGGCTGGCGACGGTTCTTTCCTGGAGCCTTCTTTGCACTGGAGCCGGTCTTGCCATCTGGTGTGTCATATGGGTGGCCCAGGGGTATGCTGTGCCCAAGTCCGGCTACATTGCCGCAGCCTGTTTTCTGCCGCTGCTGACCCTGGCCGCCTGGTGGCTGGGCCGCACCGGCGACCGCCAGGCCGCACGGTTTGCAGACGATCATTTTGGGCTGAAAGATGCCATCAGTTCCCATCTTGGCTTTAACGAGCAACATCGCGAAGGCGACTTTATCGCCCTGCAACTTGAGGACACGGCCCGGCGGGTAGAACGCTGCCAGCCGCAGAGCATCCCCATCCGCTGGTCGCGCCGCCTGCTCAGCATCGCCGGCATTCTGCTGCTCAGCTCACTGGTTATGGGCTTCAAAAAGCCCTCCCCCATCGTCGTTGAACGTCTCACCCTGGAAGCAGAAACCACGCGCAAGACCGACGAGATTAACAAAGAGCTGGAAAAAGAAATCGAGGAGCTTCTCACCCAGGCTCCGGACGATGAACGGGAGCTTCTCAATCCCGAAGAGTGGAAGCAGTGGCTGAAGGAACTGCGGCAGACCAAGGACCAGAAAGAGGCCATGCGCCAGTATGCCGAGCTTGAGCGTCGCATTGCTGAAACCGCCCAAAAGCTGAGTCTTCGCAGCCAGGAACAGCTTCTATCCAAAGCTGCCCAGGAACTGGGACAGGAAGCTCCTCTGCGCCCCATGGCCCGCGCTTTGGAACAAAAGGACTACAAAGAGGCTGCCTCCCAGTTGCGCCAGATGCAGCCGGAGAGCGACGGCAAAGCCCCTGACGAAGCCCGGAAGGAACTGGCCAAACTGAAAGCCGCAGCCCAGCGGATGGCCGCCGCCGCCCGCAACTACCAGCAGCGCAGCGGCAGCCAGTCTCCTCAAAAGTCCGGTGCCCAGAACCAGTCATCCGCCAGCAACAAAAGCTCCCAGAACGGCAACTCCTCCCAGCAGGCGGAAGGCAGCCAGGGCAGTTCCGGCCAGGAGAGCATGGACCAGCAGATGATCTCCCTGGAACAGCAGGTGAACCAGCTGGACCAGCAAATGCAGCGGGATCCCTCCAGTTCCGAATGCAAAAACTGCCAGAACCAGGTGCAGCAACAGCTGAACAAGCTCTCCCAGAGCCTCTGCAAATCGGCCGCCCAGAGCAACGCTGCCAAAAAACTCTCCGCCCTGAGCCAGTGCACTTCGAAATGCCAGGGATACCTTTCTAACAAACAATGTGATTCCCTCAGCCAGTGTCTGGGGCAAAAGCCGGGGGGCAAAAATGCGGGTGCTGGCAGCTCCGAGAACCGCCGTGATGCATCCGAACTCACCCAGGACAACGGCCGCCGGGACCAGCTTCAAGGCCAGAAAGGTTCCGGCCCCAGCAGCACCAGCATTGAATCCGCCGACAGCGGCAGCGGAGCCGCCAGTGGTCGCACGGCTGTCCAGGAACGCACCTGGCAGC
>DASWXG010000493.1:0-5447 GCA_036405615.1 Prosthecobacter sp.
AGGATGCGCTTCATGGGGCGAAGAGATGAATGAAAAAGACTGTCAGCAGGGTGCTGAAATCGCTTCATTAAACGTCCGGGGAGGGCAACTTATTCCCAAGACTCTACTCTTTGAGGCCATGCTGTACGACGCGCACAATCATCTGCAGGACGAGCGCCTGCGCCCGTTTTGGGAGGAGGTGTGCAAGAAACTGTCCGGGCTGAAGCTGGGAGAAGCGGTGGTCAACGGTTCCTCGGAAGAGGATTGGGACGATGTCGCCCGGCTGGCGCTAGAGTTTCCGTGGGTGAGGCCCTCTTTCGGGCTGCACCCCTGGTATGTGACGGAACGCGGTACCGGATGGCTGGAGCGGTTGGAGGGGCTGTTGAAAAAAGATGAACGGGCCTGTGTGGGGGAGGTGGGATTGGACCGTTGGATTCAGGAGCCGGACATCCCTGCCCAGGTGGAATGCTTTCGCCGGCAAGTGGCGTTGGCGGTGAATTTGGACCGGCCGCTGACCGTGCATTGCCTTCGGGCCTGGGGCATGCTGGAGGAGGAGCTGCGCAACCAGCCGGTGCCGGATCGGGGATTTCTGCTGCACTCTTATGGCGGGCCGGTGGAGATGGTGCCTGCCTTTGCGAAACGAGGGGCCTATTTTTCCCTGTCGCCCTATTTTGGCCATGAGAGGAAGGCAGCCCAGCTGGAGGTCTTCAAAGCAATACCCCTGGAACGCCTGCTTGCGGAAACGGATGCGCCGGACATGTGGCCGCCTGAAGAGCTGAATGGCAATCCGCTGTCCGGATCTGAGGGAGCTCTCAATCATCCGGCGAATCTCCCGGTCAGCTATGCCTTGCTGGCCAAGGCAAAAGGGATGCCGCAGGATGAACTCGAAGAGCAGGTTGCGGAGAACTACAGGCGTCTCTTTGGTTGAAGCCGCGTCAGCGCCGCAGGACAAACTCTTTGGCATTGACGAGAGACCACGCGATGTCCTCCAAGGCCGTTCTTTTGTTCTGGGCGGAGACAAGCAGGGATTCCATCACCCGGGCTTCATCGGCTGTGGGAGCACGGGTAAGGAGAGCCCAGTAAAGGTCCCGCACCACGGCTGCGGCATTGTCGTTTTTAGCCAGGGATGTAAGGCGGTTGTATTTTTCGCCAATGACCTTGCCGACTACCGGTCCGCTGATGAACTGGAAAATCTGGCCGATGCTGGTGTCATTGGCCCGCTCGCATTCGCAGCTCAGCTCCCGTTTGGGGCGGCCAAACTGGACGAGGAAAGCCTCTGGAGAGGCGGGATCCGGGCTGCCGCGCCCGGCCCGGGGACCGGCAAGCTGGCCTGCACGCAGGCCGATGTTTTCATTCAGCGCCGGCCTGACCCGCATGGCGAGATAGAGAGAATCGAAGAGCTGCTCGGCGCTGAGACGGCGGGGCAGGTTGTGCGAGTAGTTGATCTCATCGGCGGCATTTGTTTTGTCAGGCGTGCTGTCCAGCTGGTAGGTCTGGCTCAGCATGATGGTGCGGATCATGTGGCGGAGATCAAAGCCGCTGCGGATGAAATCCCGGGTCAGTTCTTCCAGGAGTTTGGGGTGGCTGGCCGGGTTGGTGAGACGGAAATCATCCACAGGATCCACCAGCCCGCGGCCCATCAGGTGATACCAGATACGGTTGGTCTGGGACTTGGCAAAAAGCGGATTCTGGGAACTCGTCAGCCAGGCGGCTGCCGCCTGCAGTTCATCCTGGCTGGCGGCAAGGGGCGGCATGTCGGCGCCCAGAAAGCGAGGCCGGGCTTTTTCGCCCGTGCGCGGATTTTCGACCGAAAGCTTGGGGTTCAGGAAGACGACCTGCTCGCCGTTGAACTCATGCTTGTCGTTCTTGTCACGGGGTTTGTTAGCCAGGATTTTGTAGTCCACCTGGCCGAAGACGGCGGACCAGGCGTAATAGTCATCCTGGGTCCAGCGGTCGAACGGATGGTTATGGCACTCTGCGCACTGGAGACGGGTGCCAAGGAAAACTTGCGCAGCAGTGACGGCCCGGGCGGATGCCGTACGGTTGGCCCGGTAAAAGTTGGAAGGCGCTTCCTGATAAGTGCTGCCGCGTGCCGAAAGCATGTCCCGGACCAAGGCATCCACCGGGCGGTTTTGGGCGATGGCATCCCGGATCCAGCTGTGGAAAAATTTCATCCCCTTTTCATCCAGGGTGCGGCCTTCCACCTTCAGAACGTCGGCCCACTTGAGAGCCCAAAAATCAGCGAATTCCTGGCGAACCAGAAGTTTGTCCACCAGCCGGGCCCGCTTGTCCGGTGATTTGTCAGTGGCAAAGGACCGGGCTTCATCGGCCTGAGGAACCATTCCGAGAAGGTCCAGGTAGGCGCGGCGGATGAACACTTCGTCGGAGCAAACCGGGCTGGGATTGATGCGCAGCGTTTTCAACTTGGTGAAAACATGGGTGTCCACATAGTTATTTGGGCGCGGTTTGCTCCAGGCGAACCCGGGACTGGCCCGCAAAAAGGTGAGCCGGACGGGAATGCTTTGATCCAGGAACCTCACCAGAACGGTTGGTTCGCCAAATTGCAGACGCCGGACCAAGCCCGCCGGACTGACTTCCACCAGGCCATTTTGCAGCGGCTCGTAGACGGCTTGTGCAGTCACGTCTCGCTGGCTGCCGTCTGAAAAGGTGGCCTTGGCGGTGATCTGAACCTGGGCCTGATTTTCTTCCAGGATGGCTTCAGGCGGAGAAACTTCGAGCTTTTTGAGCCTGGCATCCGCAGTGGTTGCCGCAGGCATCCCGGCAGAGATCCAGTTGCGCAGCACCTGGTATTCCCAGCCCTTGGCATCCATGCGCTTGCCGCCCTCGTGAGCGAGCTTGTTGGTGCCTTTGAGCAAAAGCAGGCTTTCGTCCGGCTCGAAGACATTGACCCGGCGGCCGGAGACATCCCGGCTCAAGGCAGCGAAATCATAATCGATATCCTGCCCGCGGAGCGACAGTTTGAAACCGCCTTTGCCGGTGGCGTTGCCGTGACAGGTGCCGAGGTTGCAGCCCGCTTTGGACATGGCCGCCATCACGTCGTTCCGGAACGAGGGAACCTCCGCACCCTGGGCGGAGGAGAGTGCTCCCAGGGTCAGCAGCGACAGTGAGCGGAATGATGGAACCGGAAAAGGCATGGCCTGAAAAGACAAACGCCTCTCAAAGGTCCGATTTATAGGAATTCCCAAAAAAGCGGATGTCCTCCGCTGCTCTGCACGCGATGCCTTGGCATCGCGTGCCGCTTTCCGCCGGAGGCTCTTACTGGAAGGCCTGATTGACGGCTTTGTTACCGCCTTCGATCACAGCCCACGCATTGTGGTTATGAATGGATTCGAAATTCTCGGCTTCGACCTTGAACCACTTGATCTTTTTATGGCTGTTGGCCTTCTGGGCTACACTGCGCACCAAGTCTTCGACGAAGACCGGATTGTCATAGGCGGCTTCGGTGACGAATTTTTCGTCGGGTCGTTTGAGCACGCTGTAAAGTTCGCTGCTGGCGCTGGCTTCGACGAGCTCGATAAGGTCTTCGATCCAGATCGGCTGATGGAAGCGGACTGAGAAGGTCACCACACCGCGCTGGTTGTGGGCGCCGCGTTCGCTGATGGCCTTGGAACAGGGGCAAAGAGTGGCGACCGGAACTTCGACGGTGACCACGTAGTCAATCTCATCTCCTTCGGCATCCACGGCGAAGACGACACCGTAGTCCAGCAGGCCTTCCGCCTTGGTCACGGGGGCGCGTTTGGCCCGGAAGTAAGGGAAGCGCATTTCCACGTGGGCCTTGCGGGCGTTCAGGCGGGAAAGCAGTTCACGCGGCATCGCAGCGATGCTGGCAACGGTGAGTTCCCGGCCGTGGGCGTGCAGGATTTCCACGAAACGGCTCATGTGGGTGCCCTTGTAATGGTGGGGCAGATCCACGGCCATCGTCACCGTGGCAACGGTGTGCTGCTGGGACTGGTCGCGATCACGAATCCGCAGGGGGAAACGCAGATTTTTGACGCCGACGCGGTCGATCGCGAGCTTGCGATCGTCACGCTCATTCTGGGTATCTTTGAGATTGGCCATCCGGGAAAAAACGAAACAAAATTTCCCACTGCCGCAGCGAGCAACAGTGGGAAAGGATTTATAACACCGCTATCGGGCTGCTCAGGGCAGAAGGTTCACAGCGCGGGCGCGCTTCACTTCGCGGGTGACCTTGCGATGCAGCCAGGCCGGAAGACCCGTGACACGCCGGGGGATGAGTTTGCCGGTTTCGGTGAGGAAACGGGCAAGAAGCTCTGGGTTGCTGTAAACAAGCTTCTCAACCGGGATGTCCATCCGACGGCGGGGCATCCGGCGGTTGTTCTTGCGGAGAGAGATGAGGCGTTCAGTTGTCTTGGGTTGCATATCGGTGTCGGCAGCGGATTAGCGAATCTCGCGGTGCAGGGTGCGGCGCTTGAGGAAGGGGTTGAACTTCACTTTCTCAAGACGGCCCGGGGTACGGGGGCTCTTTTTGTTGCGAGTGCTGACGTAGCGGGAGGTGGGCTTGCCCTCCGCCTTCGCTTCCGTGCATTCGAGGATGATGATTTCGCGTGCCATAAATTTGGGGGCGTGAGATTAGGCTACTCTTTGCTAAAGTCAAGCGACTCATTGCTGCTGCCGCTGGAAGGGCTGCTGTCGTCGTCGTCGCGGTCGTCTTCGGCGTCGTCTGCAGCCTCGTCGAGACCGAAGAGGGAACGCACAGGACGGTTCCAGCGGCCGCTGCGCTGTTCGCGCTCGATGCGCTCCTGGCAGGTGACGGTGAAACGGGTGAATGGCAGGGCTTCGAGGCGCTCTTCCGGGATGGTTTCGCCGGACATTTCACAGATACCGTAGGTGCCGGCGTCGATGCGCTTCAGAGCCTCGTTGATTTCGTAGATGGCGTCCTGCTCCTTGGCCAGAAGGCTGAGGGCGAAGTCGCGGTCGTAGGCATCACTGCCGGCGTCGGCCTGGTGCATGCCGAAAGCGGATGCGTCGCCACCTTCGTTGCGCAGGCTCTCAGAGGCCACGCCTTCGGCGGAGTTGAGGTAGGCGTCACGAAGCTCCACCAGGCGCTGGCGCTGCTTCTTCAGGAAGGGCAGAGGGAGCACCGGCTTCTTCGGCGGGGCTTCCATGGTGATGCCTTCATCTTCGATGCGGCCGGTGCGGCGGACATTGGTGATTTTAGGAGCCGGAGCAGCGGCCTTTTTGACTGGAGCGGGTGCTGCTTTCGCCGCCGGAGCTGCCTTGGCTGGGGCTGCAGCCTTTTTCTCAGGAGCAGGGGCGGGTGCTGGTTTGGCCTCGGCTGCAGCCTTCTTGGCAGGTGCCGCCGCTTTCACCGCTGCTTCTTTTTTGGCGGGTGCTGGGGCGGCTGCGGCTGCTTTTTTAGCGGCGGGTTTGGCGGCCTCTTTTTTGGCCGGGGCAGCTTTGGTCGCTGCTTTTTTGGCAGCCGGTTT
>DASWXG010000494.1:0-5279 GCA_036405615.1 Prosthecobacter sp.
AGCGGCTGGATGGACACGGCGGCTTTCCTCCGTGCCAGCCGCGCTTATTTCGAAAACATCAACAGCTGGCGTCGGGGTGTAGTGGCGGAGGACTCTCTCGACACTTCAGGGGAAGGACTGGTCTGGCAGGGGGAAACTTTCAGTCATGCGGTTTTTTGCACCGGATGGGAGGCCGCCCGCCATCCCTGGTTTCAATGGATCCCTTTCCAATCTGCCCAGGGGACGGTTTTGAGCGTGGAAGCCGATACCGGTGGGGAGCGTCGCATCATCAACCGGGGATGCTGGTTGCTGCCGCGTGCCGATGGTTCCTTGCGCGCAGGGCCGACTTATGACCTGAAGTTTACAGATCCTCAAACGCCTTCCGGAGAGATGGTGGACGGTTTGCAGACCAAATTGAAAGCGCTTCTGAAAGTGCCCTACCGGGTGACCGGCAACCAGACCGGGGTGAGGCCGATCATCAAAGGGCATCAGGCCCTGTTTGGACGTCACCCAGCACGTCCGCAGATCGCCATGCTTAACGGCCTGGGATCCAAAGGCGTTCTCCGCGCGCCCTGGGTGTCGAGACAGCTTGCCAGCCATCTGCTAGAAGGCTCTTCCATCGAGCCGGGTCTGGATCTGGCAGGCAATCTTTAGCTCTCGCAACGGGCACTTAGAAGTGCGGTGCGGAAACAGTGCCTTCCTCGATCTCCAGCTTTTTGCGGCGCACAATGCTGTCGGCGATGTTAAGCACCATTTCCTCCAGCAGGAGACGGAGATGGCTGCCCGCACGGTAATCCGCCGGGGCGATGTGTTTGACGCGATCGGCAAAGGCGCTCAGCTGGTAGCACTTGCGGAAGCTGGTGCGGCTGGATTCATCCGGGTTGTAAACCGCGATGGCATGGCCCCCATAGCGCTTCATGAGGGTGAAGCAGGGGACATCCGTTGGGCCGTCTCCGATATAAATCATGTTTTCAAAAGGGATGGGCCGCAACTCCGGGTCCATGTGGTCATTCACGTCCTCATGAGGCTCCAGCATGCCCTTGTTGATGCGGAAAATGTACTGGGTCTTTGTGGTGTGGCTGATGACCCGTTTGGGAAAGCTGATGCGGCCATCTTTGTCCTGGCCGAACTCGCAGCCGAAGATGCGCTTCACAAAAGGGGACAGCGAACTGCCGTCCAGAAGGATCTTGAGGCCGGAGGAGATGATATAGTGCTCGATGCGGATGCCCAGCATGCGGTGCTGGCTGCTCAGCACGCTGTTCATCTCGTTGAAGATTTCGGGAACCCCCTGGTAGTACCGGAGCTTGGCTCCCAGCACCTTCAGTTCCTCATTGGTAGGCCGGTCCATCTCCAGATAGTCCAGCATGCACTTCAGGTAGGCCAGTTCACCGTCGTAACCCTCCTGGTCCACCAGTTCGCGGCTCTTTTTCCAGAACTGGCCGGGGTTGATCCCAAAGTGAGGGAAGAGAGTCTCATCCTGCATGTAGGTGGGACTCAGGGTCTGGTCGTAGTCGTAAATGATGCCGATGGTGGTCTGGAGCGCGGCCATGAAAAGGAGGGGACGTCGTGAACTTTGCGGCAGCGGGACAGGCTCTTTCGGTTGCCTGCAGCCCGGGCTTCTTCACTAGCGCATCTATTCCAGCGAGGCGAGGGCATCTTCAAGCCTGGGATAGGCAAATCGGTAGCCATGCTGGGTGGCCGCGGCAGGGGCTCCCCGCTGGCTGCAAAGCAGCATTTCATCTGCCATGCCACGCAGCAGCAGGCGCAGTCCCCAGGCGGGGGCGGGCAAAACGGCGGGCCGGTGCAGGTGCTGCGCCAGCTTCTCCGTGAAGTTGCTGTTCAGCTCAGGCACGGGGGAGCATAGGTTCAAAGGCCCCTGAATCTGGCTGCTCTCCAGGGCCAGCAGCATCAGGGCCGCCTGATCTTCTACATGGATCCAGGACATCCATTGGCGCCCGGTGCCGAGTTTTCCACCTAGCCCACAGCGGAAGATGCGGCGCAGCAAGGGGTAGGCACCGCCTTCCTTGGCGATCACCATGCTGGTTCTCAAATGAACCACCCGGGCATTCCACTGGCTGGCATGGCGGGCGGCTTCTTCCCATTGGTTGCACAGCCCTGCCAGAAATCCTTCTCCGCCCGATGTGTTTTCATCCAGCAAGGTGTCTCCCCGGCTGCCGTAAAACCCGATGCCGGACCCGGCGAGCAAAATGGCCGGCCGGTTTTCCTCACGCCAGCTGCCGACATGGGACATCATGGAGCGGGTCAGGTCCACCCGGCTCTTCCAGATGCGTTCCCGGCGGGACTGAGTCCAAAGGCCGTTGAGGGATTCCCCGGCGAGGTGGACCAGGGCATCCAGCCGGGTTTCAGGGATGCGGTAAGCATTGTCCGCAGGCGTCTGAAGGCTGGTCATGCCTGTCATGGCGGGGCCGTTTGGCCCTCTGGAATAGGCCACTATTTCATGCCCGCTGGCGATGGCCAGCTTGGAAAACGCCTGGCCAATCAGACCGCTCGCTCCAGTAACACCGATGCGCATAAAACTTTAGGTTTTTCGAGGGGTAGATTAGGCAGCATCTTCCGAAAAAGAAGCATTATTGCTTCCACCACTCCGGGTTTTTTTCCCACGGCGGCTTTGGATTTGGCTCTTTGAGAGGTGCATCACCCTCTCTGCTCAACATCTGCTCATCGTCACTGTCGTTCAACTCCATCAGCAGCTGGACATGGGGCGGAGGCCGGGTGGTCCGCCGCCAGATCTGCCACGCCACGGTGGCAAAACAGCCCAGGAGGAAAAAAAAGAAGCAGAGAGTGGCGATGACAAACCAGTCCAGGGCTTCTGTGGAACCTGTCTGCATCCCGAAATCCGGCCGGCGTATAAAAACGGGGAAGGCCAGCAGCGGTTTCATGGCATGGAAGGGTTACGCCCCTTCACTGAAGACCAGCCGCATCGGAATCATGCTGGAGAAGCTGAAACCGTGCTTCGCAAAAAAGGCCTGGGATTCGGCGCTGATTTTGTCTGTCAGCAGGGTGATGCGGCGGAAGTGTTTCTCCCGGGCGAACTCGATGGCATACTTCAGCAGCCGACCGCCATAACCCATGCGGCGATGCTGGGGATGGACGATGACGTCTTCCATGAGGATGACCAGACCACCCTCGGCGGTACTAATCGTGAAAAGCAGGTTCACCATGCCGATAACCATGTGGTCGGTGCGCAGGACAAAAATGCGGCCCCGGTTTGGCTGTTCCAGGATGAGGCGGAGGCCGTGCTCCTGTTTGTTTTTGTCAGGACGGAAGTCCGCTTCCTCGCTGAAGAGGGCAAGCAGCAGCTCGACAAGCTGAGGCATGTCTTCAATGGTCGCCGGTTCAATGCGCGGCTCGGTAGTGGAATTGGACATTCCTGGGAATGTAGACCGCTGTTGTCCTGCCGCAATCAGCTTGTATGGCACAAAGGTGTCAGAAAAAGGGAAAAGTCTCGGAAGATCAGGTGGACCGGAAAGTAAGGCAGAGATCAGGAAAAATCTGGACTTAAGATGCCTTGATAATTATGGTGTCCGCTGGCGGGACGCACACCGGGAACGGTGTCTAGATAGTTCTCGCGATTATAGATTTTCGTTATTATTTTGCCACGATGGGATTTTCCTTCCGCAGCATGTTTCAGCCAGCCGATCAGCCCGGCGAAAACTCAGGGGGTGCGGCCTCCCCTGGCAGCCCTGCCACCGGGCCGGAAGCTTCAAACGCCAACGCTTTCCCTATGCAAAACTTCCCCTCCAACCCGGTCAATGGCAGTTCGCCTTTTGCAGCAGCGGGCCCGCTTTTCAAGACGGTTCAGGGTGAGGCCGTGCAGGCGGCTCCCATCAGCCAGTCTTCGCCGTTTGCCGCCCAGGGAGCTTCTGCAGGCAATGTGCCTCTGACCGTGGGCGACGTGCTGCCGCAACTGCCACCAGAGCTGATCCGTCTGAATGCACTGCCACCGGAGCAGCCTGTGGCGATTTCTGTCCAGGTGCTGGACGCGGCTCTGCGCAGCGGCCAGGCAGCCCTGCCGATCTTTGAGATCTACCGTGTGTGTCCGGCTTTGTTTCAGTCTCCTGTTTCGCCACAAGATCCGCGGATGGTGCCTCTGCCGGCTTCCAAGCTCCCCCGTCTGATCGCCAGCACCCAGGGTAGTCCGCCTGCAGCGCCAGCCGCCGCGTCCCCCTTTGGCATGGCGGCCCCGTCTGCATCCGCACCGGCAGCTGCCCCTTCTCCCTTCTCAGCGGTGGGCAATGGCAATCCTGGGTCTCCACTGACTTCGCTGCCACCGCGCCGCACCGGGCCTCCGCCTCCCTTGGCGGACATCCCGCGTCAGGAATCTGCGCCACCCTCCTTGTCCCTGCCGGGAAACAGCAATGCGCAGGTGTTCCCGGCCAGTCCGTTTGCGACAGTCGCCCCCCAACCGGGCTCCCCGGCTCACTCATCGCCTTCGCCCTTTTCGGCAAAGACCCCCGAGACTGCCCCGCCTGCACCCGGTCAGCCCACCTTCACACCACCGCAGGCCGGCCTTTTTTCAGGCTCATCGCCAGCGGCGCCCGGAGCTTCACCGTTTGCCCCTGCTCCTGCTGCTACGCCTCCGGCACCAGCACCGGCTGGCGGGATTCCCTCTCCCTTCGCTGTTTCTGCCGGCACTCCACCGTCCCAACCGGCGGCCGAATCTCCGTTCAGTTCCCTGTTCGGGTCCAAAGCACTGCCAACCGGCCAGCCAGCTCCCGACGCCCCTGCAAGGCAGGCCCCGCAAAGTGTGTTCGGGCCTTCTGCCGCAACCGCTGGCGGTCCAAGCCTGCGGCTGAGTCTGGCATCCCTGGTGAAGGGATACAGTGCGGCCGAACTGGGTTTTGACCCGATCATGGTTCCGACCTGGATCATGACCAGTGTGCCTGCTTCGACAGTCCGGGAATGGGCCCAATCTTCCAGCCCTCTGGTGGAACTGGGAGCCTTGGTGGATGGCATCACCGATGTCGGATTCCGCAATGTTCTCAGCCAGGCCAAACGTGACTTCCAACTCCGGGTGCCGCAGGACGAGGTCAGCGGAGCCTTGGCCGGAAATGCCGGGGCGGCTGCCAGTCCGCCTGCTTCACAGCCTGCCCCCGCCTCCCCGGGAGCGGCTACGATGAGAGTGGGACCCGCACCTCAGGGGGAGGCTTTTGTTCAGCCTGCTGCTGAGAAAGCTCCGCAGGCATCGGCACCCTCTTTCTTTGGCCAGGCAGATCCTGCCGCAGCGCCGACGGTTCCGTTGTTTGGCATGCCTGGCGGCTCTCAGCCTGCAGCTTCTC
>DASWXG010000495.1:0-24091 GCA_036405615.1 Prosthecobacter sp.
CGGGAGGCAGTCGCCGTGCCGGATTTGGCGACGATGGCGGGGCTGTCGGTGCGGCAGTTCAACCGCCTGTTCCAGCAGGTTTTCCAGAGCAGCCCGCGCAGCTTTCTCATCAAGACCCGCATCCAGGCGGCCTGTCAGGAACTGCGCAGCGGCGACGACGATCTGAAGGACATTGCCCTCCGTTCCGGCTTCTGCGACCAGAGCGCGCTGACGTTGCACTTCCGCCAGCACATGGGCACCACGCCCTCCCGCTACCGCAAAGAACACCGCCAGCGAGGGTCCGAGCCAGCCCTAGAATAGGACGGGCAAGGGTTTCAGCGTGATCAGCCGTACTTTATGCAGTTCCGGCCATGAAATGAATGCAGACAGCGTTTGCAGTTGCCGTGCGCGCTTCCCTTTCCAGCATCGCGCGCCATGAACCACGGCGAATTCTTCCCCGGCATCCCCAAAATCCAGTTCGAGGGCCCCAAGTCCCGAAACCCGCTTTCCTTCAAGCACTACAACGCGGAGGAACTCGTGGGCGGCAAGTCCATGAAGGATCACCTGCGCTTTGCCTGCGCCTACTGGCACACCATGCGCAACGGCCTTTCCGACCCATTTGGCGGAGCCACCGCGCAGCGCCCCTGGGATGACGGAACCGACTCCGTGGCCAACGCCCAGAAGCGCGTGTGGGCCATGTTCGAGTTCATGCAGAAGACCGGCATTGAGTACTACTGCTTCCACGACCGCGACGTCGCTCCGGAACTGAACGATCTGGCCCAGTCCAACGCCGCCTTTGACGCCGTGGCGGACGAACTGGAGAAAGCCCAGAAGCAGACCGGCCTGAAGCTGCTGTGGGGCACGGCCTGCCTCTTCTCCCACCCACGCTACAACCAGGGCGCAGGCACCTCCCCCTATGCGGATGTGTTTGCCTACGGCGCGGCCCAAATCAAGAAGGCCATTGACGTCACCCACCGTCTGGGTGGCGAAGGCTACACCTTCTGGGGCGGTCGCGAAGGCTACGCCACGCTGTGGAACACCAACATGAAGCGCGAGCTGGACCACCTGGCCCGCCTGTTGCACATGGCCGTGGACTACAAGAAGAAGATCGGGTTTAAAGGCGCTTTCTACATCGAACCGAAGCCGCGCGAGCCCTCCACCCACCAGTATGACTCCGACGCAGCAGCCTGCCTGAACTTCCTGCGCGAATATGGCCTGATGGGCGAGCTTTCCCTGAACCTGGAAACCAACCACGCCACGCTGGCCGGCCACACGATGATGCACGAAATGCGCGTCGCCCGTGAAGCAGGGGCACTGGGCTCTGTGGACGCCAACACCGGCGACGAACTTATCGGCTGGGACACCGACCAGTTCCCCACCGACATTTACCTCACCACCCAGATCATGATCGAAGTGCTGAAGATGGGCGGCTTCACCACCGGCGGTCTCAATTTTGATGCCAAGACCCGCCGCGAATCCTTCGAGCCGGAAGACCTCTTCCACGCCCATATCGGCGGCATGGACGCCTTTGCCCGCGGCCTCAAGATCGCTCACGCCATCATCGAAGACGGCCGTCTCGACACCTTTGTCACCGACCGTTATGCGAGCTTCGACTCCGGCATCGGTGCCAAGATCGAGGCAGGCACGGCCACCCTGGAAGAGCTGGAAGCCTACACGCTGTCCAAAGGTGAACCCGTCACCAAGAGCGGCCGCCAGGAGATGATCGAAAACCTTATCAACGACTTCATCTGATCTGAAGATCCGTTGATCCGACAACAGGCTGTGGGCGCCAGCGGCGGCACCCACAGCCTTTTTCTTTTTGCGCAGGAGCCGGGGGTCAGACTCCGTGAGGTTTCCGGTCAAAACGGAACAGGTCCTGGAAGGGGTGAACACGGCCCATCACCGCATCGCGGATGATCTCTGCCGCCAGGACGCTGTACGTGATGCCATTCCCCCCAAAGCCTAACGAAAAGTATGCCCGCTCAAAACCGGGCATCTGGCCAATGTAGGCAAGACCGTCCGGGGTCTCCGCAAAGGTGCCCGTCCAGCAAAAGGCCACCTCGAAGGGCAGCTCCGGAAACAGGTTCTTCAGCTTGCGCTGCAACGTCCTCACCTTGGACGGCAGCAACGCATCACGCTTTTCCGGATCTTGAAATTCCTCGTCCTCTCCGCCGATGATGACCCGGCGGTCATGGGTGGTACGAAGGTAGAGGTAAGGGTCCGCATGCTCCCAGACGAGGGCATTGCGATGCCACAGCGGCTCCAGCCCGGCAGGAAGAGGTTCCGTGACGAAGGCGTAGGTGCTGTGCAGGGACATCAGCTTTCTGCGGGTGATTTCCTTCACTTCATAACCGGTCGCAAAGACCACATGCCGGGCCTTCACACGGCAGCCCCGCTGCGTGTGCAAACAGACATGGCCGCGCTTCACCTCATGCCGCGTGACTTCCGTGCGGTCATGCACCTGCAGCCCGGCTTGGCTGCCGTGATGCAGCAGCGCATGCGCCATGCGGTAGGGATCCACCTGGCCGCCATCTTCGGAGATCATGGCACAGGGCCGGTCAAAGCCCATGTGCTCCCGCAGTTCCTTCCGGTCCCACCATTGCAGGTCAAACCCCGCCGCCAGCCGGGCTTCATATTCACGGCGCATCAAGCCGAGGTCGCTTTTCCGCTTGGCCAGAAACAGGCTGGGCACCCGGCGGAAGCGGCAATCCTCCGCCAGGGTCTGGGTGAGGTTTTCAATCTTGTAGATGGCCTGGCGGCAGGCCTGGTAGGCGCGCACGGCATGGTCCGGGCCCAGCATGTCTGCCAGCTTCACCAGCGGAGTGTCGATCTCATACTGCAAAAGGGCTGTACTGGCCGCAGTGCTGCCCCAGCCGATTTCACGTTTGTCCAGCACCACGGTGGAAATGCCCGCCTGGATGAGGTGCCAGCCGATAAGCGCGCCAGTGATTCCGCCTCCAACAACCGCCACCTCGCAGGTGAGGTCCTGGTCCAAAGCCGGATAGGTGTGAGGCAGGCCGTTGTAGACCAGCCAGTAGGGGCAGCCAGAGCGAAGATCCATGAGAGAGGGAACGAAGAGAATTCGGGCGTCGTGGCCGATCCGCTCCTTGCTGTATTCCGCCGGATGCAACCGGATGCGGCCAGCCCAGCGATGAGAGAGACCCGGCCAAGCTCCACATGACCGCATGCCTATGCGCCAGGCGGACGCAGGGCTCAGCCGGACAACTCCACCCACACTGCAACATCATGCCAGCCCGTACCCCTGCCCCCGCCAAGAAGAACAAGACCGGTGCTGAAACCCCGGCCGAGACGCACCAGACGACTGAGGAATTGAAACAGGCGCTGACCACCAACCATGGGGTGCCCATTTCAGACAACCAGAACTCCCTCAAGGCCGGTCTGCGCGGCCCCACTCTGCTGGAGGACTTTGTGCTCCGCGAGAAGATCACCCACTTTGACCATGAGCGCATTCCAGAACGCATCGTCCATGCCCGGGGCTCCGGAGCCCATGGGTACTTCCAGGTGTATGAGTCCCTGGCGGACATCACCAAGGCTGCGTTCCTACAGGATCCCAAAGTTAAAACGGAAGTTTTCGTGCGCTTCTCCACCGTGGCGGGCGGTGCCGGTTCCGGTGACCTGCCGCGTGACGTGCGCGGCTTTGCCACCAAGTTCTACACCAGCGAGGGCAACTATGACCTGGTGGGCAACAACATCCCGGTGTTCTTCATCCAGGATGCAATGAAGTTTCCGGATCTGGTCCACTCAGTGAAGATGGAACCGGATCGCGGCTTTCCCCAGGCCGCTTCCGCCCATGACAACTTCTGGGACTTTGCCTCGCTGAGCCCGGAGACCATGCACATGCTGATGTGGACGATGTCTGACCGTGCAATCCCGCGCTCCCTGCGCATGATCGAGGGTTTCGGCGTCCACACCTTCCGGCTGGTGAATGCCGAAGGGGAATCGCGTTTTGTGAAGTTCCACTGGAGACCTGTTCTCGGCACCGCCTCGGTGCTGTGGGACGAGGCCGTGAAGATCAATGGGGCAGATCCGGACTTTCATCGCCGGGACCTCTGGGACTCCATTGAGAAAGGCGACTTTCCCGAGTGGGAACTGGGTCTCCAGGTGTTTGATGAAAAGCAGGCCGCTGAGCTGGACTTTGACGTGCTGGACGCCACCAAGCTGATCCCGGAGGAGATCATCCCGCTGCGCATGGTGGGCAAGCTGGTGCTGAACCGGAACCCGGACAATTTCTTTGCCGAAACGGAACAGGTGGCTTTCCTCCCTTCCAACATTGTGCCCGGCATCGAGTTTTCCAATGATCCGCTGCTGCAGGGACGCCTGTTCTCCTACCAGGACACGCAGCTTTCCCGCCTTGGCGGGCCGAACTTCCACCAGATTCCGGTGAATGCGCCGCGCTGCCCCATGCACAACTTCCAGCGTGACGGCCTGCGCCAGATGCAAGTGCACAAAGGCCGGGTGAATTACGAGCCGAACAGCTTTGACCAGGGAGCCCCGCGCGAGTGCCCCATGCATGGCTTCACCAGCGTGCCGGAGTCCGTGGACGGCAGCAAGATCCGCAAACGCGCGGAGACCTTTGCCGACCACTATTCGCAGGCGCGGCAGTTCTTCCGTTCCATGACAGAAACGGAGCAGCAGCACATCATCAGCGCCTTCGGTTTTGAACTGGCCAAGGTGGAAACCAAGGCCATCCGCCTGCGCATGCTGGGCCATCTGGCAATCATCGACGAAGAGCTGCATGCCGGTGTGGCGGAAGCCCTGGGAATGCAGGAACAGGCGGAGAAGATCAAACCTGCGATTCCGCCCAAAGATCTGCCGCCCTCCCCTTCCCTGAGCATCCTGCAAAAAGCCCCTGCCACCTTGCAGGGGCGCAAGATCGGCGTGCTGGTGACAGACGGCTTTGATGCAGCCCTGCTGGCAGCGGTGCAAACCGCGGCGAAGAAAGAAAAGGCCTCTGTGGCGGTTGTCGCGCCGAAAGTCGGCGGAGCCACGGACAGCCAGGGTGCGCTGGTGGAAGCGGACTTCCCGGTCTCCGGCGGTCCTTCGATCTTCTTTGACGCCGTGGTTGTGATCGCCACGGAAGAAGGGGCGCAGGACCTCGCCACACAGGCGGCGGCGGTGGACTGGGTGAGCAATGCCTTTGCCCATCTCAAAGTCATCGGGCACACGGCCGGTGCCCAGCCTCTGCTGGACCGCTGCGGTGTGGCTGCAGATGCGGGAGTGATTGACCTGGCTAATAGCAAGGATGTCAGCAACTTCATCACCGCAGCCAAAAACGGCCGCATCTGGGACCGCGAACCCAGCCTGAGAAGGCCGGGCTGAAGCTGAACACTGTGCCTTGTGCCTGTGCCGCCTCTCGCAGACGGCGCAGGCATGCTGGCTCAAGCCTGACCTTCCTCGCGGAAGAGCTCCAGCATCCGCTCCAACCGTTCGCGCCCCTGCGGTGAAAGGCGGCGCAGGCCGAAGCTGCGGGCAATCTCCAGTGCCCGGTCGTCGCCACCCGCTGTTGCCAGGGCGGCAGCGCGCAGTTCCTCATAGGCGATGGCCTCGATACCGCGCGCCGTCTCCGCAGACGGCGACTGGCGGTGCTTGCACCATTGGGAGGGGGCTCCGGCATCCAGCCAGACAAACTGGCCGCCGAGCCGGTCTGCCCGCACGTGATGATGACGGTCCACCAGATCCAGCACGCGCTCCCGGATGAGGCGGCCGGCTTTCTGGAAGCCGTGGGCACGGGCAATTTTCTGCACCAGCGCATCTTCCAGCAGCGGGGCCTCGTGAGTGAGGATGTGGGAGATGATCTCTGCCAGGGTGGTGTCGTAGTCGTCCTGGTGAAAGCGGGCCGAGGCGATGACCGCCGTGAAACTGGAAAGATCTGCCACCTGATAAGACGCGGCCTCCACCACGCCAGGGAGACGGGCGGCATTCTGCACCGGCAAATCTTGAAGCACTTCCTGTTCGGCAACTTCCGCTGTCTGCGCGGCGGCCTCAATCGCGGCGGCCGCTTCGGCCAGACGGAGGGCTTCGGCCTCCGCCTCTTCCTGAGCCCGCGCACGGGCCTCCTGCAGCAGCGCCTCGATGCCTGCGTGCAGGCGCTTCAAAGCGCCTTCTTTGTCCACCCACCATTCGGTGGACCAGACGCGCAGCAGCTTCCAGCCCAGCCCCTGCAGCACGGCGGCACGCACCTTGTCGCGGTCCCGGGCCGTCGCGGCGCTATGGTAAGTGGCCCCGTCGCACTCCACGCCCACCAGATAGTCGCCCGGACGGTCCGGATGAACGATGCCGAGATCAATGCGAAAGCGTGACACGCCGATCTGCGGCACCACCTGCCAGCCCAGTCTGCGCAGGCCCTGGGCCACGGCTTCTTCAAACGGTGAATCGTGGCCGCCCACAGAGCCCTGCACCGCCTCTGCCAGTGCCTGCGGGCCGCGATGAGCGAACTCGAGGAAGTGTTTCAGATCACGCACAGCACGGGCGCTGGTGCGGTTCAGATCCACCATGGACGGGTCGAAGGAGGTGAACACCAGCATCTCCTGCCGGGCACGGGTCACGGCCACATTCAGGCGACGCCAGCCGCCATCGCGGTTCAGCGGGCCAAAGCTCATGGACATGGAATTGGCCCCGGGCTCCGTGGGGCCGTAGCCGATACCCAGCATGATGAGGTCCCGCTCGTCTCCCTGGACGGTTTCCAGGTTCTTCACGACTACCGGCTCGGTCAGGTCCTCGGCAAAGAAGGGTTCAATCTGCGGGTGGCGCTGGCGGGCTTTGTCCAGGAGGTCTTCCACCAGCTTTTGCTGCTCGGCATTGAGGGTAACAACAGCCAGGGATTTTTTGGCGGAGACGAAAGCGGGATCCAGCAGCCGCCTAACCACTTCTTCCACCATAGCTTCGGCTTCTGCCTGGTTGGTGCGGCCCTTGCCCTTGGCGTAGAGCCCGCTGACCTTGCGCCACGTGACCGCGCTGGAGCGGGTGACAGCCGCAGGAAAGGTGATGAGGTTGCCCTCGTAGTAGCGGTGGTTGGAGAAGGCGATGAGGCTTTCATGCCGACTGCGGTAGTGCCAGCTGAGGCTGTGGCTGGGAACGCCTGCGCCGAGGCACTCGTCCAGAATGCTTTCCATGTCTTCTTCCACATCGTCATCCGCCGTGGAGGCGGCGCGGTTAAAGAAGCTGGTCGGCGGCATCTGGCGCGGGTCCCCAGCAATGACCACCTGGCGTCCGCGTGCAATGGAGCCGATGGCATCCCACGGCGTGATCTGCGAGGCTTCGTCAAAGATCACCAGGTCAAACAGCGCCTGCTCCGGCGGCAGATACTGGGCGATGGAGAGAGGGCTCATCAGCATGCAAGGGGCCAGACGGGTCAGGGATTCACCCATCTCGGTGGCAAGCTGACGCAGCGGCTTGTGGCGGCGCTGCTTTTGCAGCTCATGCTTCAGGATGCCGAAGCCGTCCTTTTTGCTGACATCGTTCTTGGCCGGAATCTGGCCGCAGAGCTTCGCGCGGACATACCGGACCGAAAGCTTGGAAAGCCGCTCATCCAGTTCGCGAAAAGCACCGATGTCGCTCATGTGCTCCGCCGGGACAAAGCTGCGCAACGCAGGCTCGGCATCCATGACCTGGATGGCAAACCAGCGGGCATAGGCCGTTTCAAAAACACGGGGCACTTCCCCTTGGCCCGGCACGCCGCTTTCCACGGCCCCCAGCAGGGGTGTCAGGTGGAGGCCCACAGCCTCACCGCGCACGCGGTTCCAGTCGCACCAGGCCTTCAGTCGCGGCTGGTTTTGATGGATCTCGAGCGCAGCTGCCTGCCAGCCATCGAAGTCGGGCGCGATCTTTTCCGGGGTGCCGCACAGGCTGCGGAAATCTGCGGCCGACTGCCGGAAAGCGTTCAGCGTTTCACCGAGGCGCACACCGGCCCGGGCGATGGTTCCCTCCGGCCCCAGCAGTTCATTGGCCTCGACCACGAGCGAGCGTACCTTGCTGCGCAGTTCCACCAGGGCCTCAGGCGAGGAAGCGAGAGCGGCGATAGCAGCCCGCAGTTGCTCCCCCAAGTCCAGGGCTGTCTGCATCCGGCCTGCATCACTGGCCAGACCTGCCCACCCGGGCAGACTGCCTATGCGGGGGGCCAGGCCGTCCAGAACATCCAGGAGAGCTTTCATCTGGCGCAGCCGTGGCAGATCAGCAGGAAGATCTGGCAGCCCCGAGGTGCCGCCCTCTGCGGCGAGGGCCTTCTGCACTTTCTTTTGGGCGAGGGTGGCAAAGAACCAGAACTTCTTCCCTGCGGCCTGCCAGTCGTTTTCAAACTTCTCTGGCTGGATCTTGCGTGCAGCCTCCGGCGCATAGGCCACAGACAGGGCTTTTTCCGCAGCCCGGTATTCCGACAGGGCGGCCAGAGCCTGGCGCGCAGCGGCTGCTTTTTCCGCCTGGTCGGCGGCGAAAGCAAAACTGAGGTCCCACCCATAGGCCTTCAGCAGATGCCCTGCCAGCCCGTGCAACCTAACAACAGATGCTTCATCACTGGTAAGCAGCGGCACCTGGACGTTCTTCAAGAATTCATCCCTCGCAGCCAGCAGAGTCTGGACCTTCGGCGGCAGGTCCAGGGCGAGCGTCACCACGCTGTCTTGCCACTGGTTGGACCAGTCCGTGCGTGCGATGAAACGGAAGCCCCCCGGAATGTCGTGAACTGCCTGCCAGTTCAGCTCCAACCGGCGCACGACATCTCTCAAACGGACAAGGTCAGCAGCGGTGTGAACAGTTCCGCTGTGCCAGTCCAGGCGCGGAGTTGTCTCGTTCCCATCCCGCACCACCAGGCCAATGCAGCGGTGCAGGGTCAGCCCGTTGGAACGGGGCTGGTGCAGAAGGGCGACCACTTCATTCAGCCGGTCGCGCAGCCTCCGGACTTCGGCCGCTTCCTGCTTCCATTCCTCCTCGGAGAGGGAATCGCGGGTGTCCCAGGCTTTCTCCAGCTGCTTCAGGACATTGACTTTCGAGGTCTTGTTGGAGTGAAGCTCCAGGCAGAATTCACCCAGGCCTTTCTCCTGAAGGCGGCGGTGCACCACCTCCAGCGCCGCCATTTTTTCTGCGACAAAAAGCACCCGCCGGCCCAGGGCCAGATTGTGCGCGATCATGTTCGCAATGGTCTGCGACTTGCCGGTGCCCGGCGGGCCGTCCAGCACGAAGTCGCAGCCATTGGCCGAAGCCACCACCGCCGCGAGCTGGGAGGAATCCGCCGGCAGCGGTGTGAACAGGCAGGAGGGGTCCACCCGCTGGTCCAGTTCGCCCGCGCTCGGGAACCAGTCGCCAGAGCGGAAGGAGTCTGAAGTGCCCTCGATGAGATGCTTCACCACCGGGCTTTTCAAAAGGTGATCCTTGCGGTCGGCGAGGTCCTTCCACATGAGGTATTTGGCAAAGGAGAAGGTGCCAAGCACCACCTCCGATGTGACTTCAAACCCGGGGACATCCCGCACTGCGTGACGCACCAGATTCCACACGAGCGCCACATCAATGCCGCTTTCGTCCGTAGGCAGGCCGCCTTCCAGGCCGGGAAGGGTGAGCTCAAAGTCCTGCCTCAGCAGCTCCAGCAAGGTGAGGTTAAAGCGCGGCTCGTCCTCGTGCAGCACCAGGGTGATGCCGGACAGCGCGCTTTTCCGCTCCAGCCTAACCGGAAGCAGGATCAAAGGCGCGCGGTAAGTGCGCGGATCTTCAGCCGCCTTTTTCCAGCGGAGGAAACCCAGGGCGAGAAAGAGGGTGTTGGCCCCGCCTTCATCCATGTCGCTGCGTGATTTGCGATACAGGTCCACCAGTTCGGTTTCCAGTTTTGGCCTGGACAGGGTGGAGAGGATTTCGCCACGCTGCTGTACATCGCGGGCGATCTGTTCGCGCAAATTTTCGCGGTTTTGCTGGTCGTAGAGCGCCACGTCCCGGCCTCCGGTTTCCAGTTCCGGCATGGCGGTGATGCGCAGGCGGCGGCCTTCGGCAAGCTGGTCTTCCAGCAGGGCGGAGTCGGGGCACAGGAGCGGCACGCACTTGCTGCTTTCCGGCAGGTGCAGCAGGCGGTTGCGGGTGGTGAGATCCAGCAGCTTGCGCTGCCAGAGGGCGATCTTGTCCGCTGCAGCCAGATTTTCCGGTGTCACCTCGACATCAAAACCCGGCAGGCTGGGCGCTTCCTCCAGGGCTTCAGCCACCGGCACGGCAGGAGCGGAATCAAGCGGAGTTCCCGGCCCGGAGCCCGGCAGGGCCAGGGGCCGGATGCGCTGCATACGCGCGCGGCGGATGTCCACCGCCATGTGGAAATCTTCGTCGGTAAGCTGGCGGGCACCCTCTTTAACTGCGGCGCTGAAACTGGCGGCGGGATGGTGGGTGACGAGGGTGGTTTCAAACACCACGAGCTCCTGCAGTTCCACGCGTTTGCGCACGGCAGCCGCTTCCTCTGTCAGCAACTGGGAAAACTCCTGCGGCTGCAGCCACACACCGGCGAAGGCATGACCGCGCGTGAAGATGACCAGAGGATTCAACCCGGCCTGCTCCAGGGCGGCGGCGAACAGCAGCGTGGTATCCAGGCAGGTGGCAAGGCGGCTGTCCAAAACCACGCCCGGCACGCGCACCTTTTGTCCCATCCTTTCAAAACTGGCGGGTGGCAGCGTGTAACCAAGATCCAGTCCGGCCACAGCGGACCACAGGGCGGAAGCGAGCTCCCAGACACGGCTGCGGGACTTGTCCTCATAGCCGTTGATGGCGCTGTTCTTGCCAGCCCGGCGCAGCACGTCTGCGGCGGCCCGCAGCACCTGGTCCACAGCGGGATCGTTGGGCATGGCAAAGGCGGGCAGCAACTCCGGCATCGTGCCGCACCCACCCCACTCATTTTTGGCCAGGAGCTCGACCGGATGCCGGGTTTCCACCAGGACCTCCTCACCCTTCACCAGCCGGAGCAGAATGTGGCCGGAGACAGATTCATTCAGGTCCGCCAGGAAACCGGCGTTCAGCTGCACATCCCGGTCCGTGATATGCAGGGTGGACCCGGCGCGCAATGCCTCCATGCGCCAGAGTTTTGGCTCCACAAAGGCGGGGTCGGCGGAGAGCAGCAGGGAAACATCGGCCAGGTCTGCCGCCTGCTGGCTGATGATCTCCAGTTCCCGGATGACCGGCACGGAGTTTTGGTGGGAGGCGAATCCAAGTTTGGGAGTGATGACTCCCTTGATCTCAAAGCTCATAACGCGGCGCAGTCTGTCTGGCTTGATGGTGGAAAAGGCCCGCGATGTTACGACAACCCCGGCGAGAATGCACGCACTGTTGGCAGCGGAATGAAGCGGGCCCAGGGCGCCCGCCGGGTGTGTTCAAAAAGACGGGAGGAAAACAAGTCCCCGCCTTTTCAAACACACCCGTTCTGCTTCCGCAGCAAAGCGGCGTCAGTCCGCGAAGGGATCCTTCAGCACAATGGTGTCTTCCCGTTGAGGGCTGGTGCCCAGGAGGAACAGCGATGCACCCACCAGCGTCTCAATGCGGCGGACGTAACGTTTGGCGGCTTCCGGCAGCAGGTCCCATTCGCGGATGCCCTGGGTGTTCTCCGTCCAGCCTTCCCACTTTTCATAGACCGGCTCCAGACGCTGGGCATCGCTCAAGCGTGCGGGCACATAGTCAATCCGCACGCCATCGAGTTGATAGCCCGTGCAAATCTTCACCGTGGGCAGGCCGTCCAGGACATCCAATTTCGTGAGCACCATGCCGGTGACGCCGCTGAGTTCCACCGCCTGGCGCACCAGTACCGCATCGAACCAGCCGCAACGCCGTTTGCGCCCGGTGTTGGTGCCGTACTCAGCCCCGAGACCGCCTGCGCCGCCGCGAGTGAGGCGTTCGCCGGTTTCATCCAAGAGCTCTGTGGGGAAAGGACCGGAGCCCACACGCGTGGTGTAGGCTTTCACGATGCCCAGCACCCGGCCCATGGCGGTGGCGGCCACGCCCGACCCTGCGGAAACCTGACCGGCAACGGTATTGGAAGAAGTGGTGTAGGGATAGGTGCCGTGGTCCACGTCCAGCATGGCGGCCTGGGCACCTTCAAAGAGAACGCGCTGACCTTTGGAGATCGCGTCGTTGATCATCCGCCAGACCACGGGCCGGATGTGCGGGGCCAGCTGTGCACTGACCTCGGCCAGCGGTTCCAGCACGTCTGCCGGGGCCAGCAACGGCAGACCGAGATCTGCCCGCAGCGGGTTGTGGTGCATCAGCAGACGGTCCACGCGGTCGCTCAGCGCGGCGGGATCTGTGAGATCCGCATAACGGATGGAGCGGCGGCCGGCCTTGTCCTCATACGCCGGGCCGATGCCACGCCCGGTGGTGCCGATCTTTTTGTCTCCGGCCCGTGCCTCGCGGGCGACATCCAGTTCCCGGTGCAGCGGCAACACCACCGTGGCCGCCTCGGAGATCACGAGGTTCTCCGGGGTCACTGAAAGCCCCACAGAACGCGCGCCACGGATCTCCTCCAGAAGCGCCCAGGGATCTGCCACCACGCCGTTGCCGATGATGGACAGCTTTCCCTGCACTACAGCCGAGGGCAGAAGGGCGGTCTTGTAGGTTTTGTCACCCACGGCGATGGTGTGCCCGGCGTTGTTGCCGCCCTGAAAGCGCACGGCGATGTCCGCGCGCGTGGTGAGCCAGTCGATGACCTTGCCTTTGCCTTCATCGCCCCACTGAGTTCCTACTACTGTTACATTTGACATTGCTACGATCCTTCACACCTGCCAGGTGGATCCGGATCGCCCTTCGACAGGACTCGGCGGCCGGATATGGATTGAGCAATGGCGGAGTGCCAAAGCGAGATGCCTAACCACTAAAGCGTTCTTCAGCCTTGTCAAGACTCAATGAGGTACCGGCACATCATCCTCCACGCTTCCAGTTAGGCCAGATGAGGGGCAAAACCTTCGCAACTGCTGGCAGAGGCGGAGGCCGCATCACCGGAAGCCGCACCCACACCGGGGTTTTCAATGCGCCAGTGGCGGGGCACTTCCCACGGCGCGAGAGCGGCGCAGGCCTTGGACTTGAACTCGCCCGTAAGCTGGTCCGGGGTGATGCCGATGCAGGCCACCACGTCCTGCACACGCTCCGGATCGCGGCTGGTGTGGCCGTGGATGCGCACATGGCGGACACCGGTGGCCGTGCGGATTTTTTCGGCAATGGCCGCCGGGCTGAGCTTGCGGCTGGCAACATTGATGCCCGGCCCGGCGCAGTGCAGGAAGGAAAGCGAGGAACCGGCCAGGGAGATGTGGTCCCACGTGCGGTGACGGCCCAGGGAAAACAACTCGCCCGGCTGGACGCTGTCGTAACCGAGGCCCACAGCATCGCTCTCCACCAGAAGACGGCCGTTCTCCAGGCTGGCGGAAACGCCGGGCAAAAGCGCGCCGAGGTCGTCAGCCCGGGTGCGGGGAGTCTCGCTGGCGTCGTAACTGATGGCTCCTGTCTCGCTGGTGCCGTAGAGATTGTGCAGCTTCAGGCCAAACTGGGCGCGCACTTTGGCCTCCAGTTCCAGAGTCAGCGGTGAGCCCGCCGAAACGGCCAGCCGGACGCGGGAAAGATCCAGCCCGGCGATGAGCCAGGCCTTCCACATGGCGGGGACACCGGGCAGGAACACCCGTTCATGCATGGCCAGCGCCTCGATCATGGTGGCCGGGAACGGCGTGGGCAGCCAGTGGGTGGGCAGGCCATGGAGCAGAGTCTGCAAAACCGTGGTGGTGAGACCGAAACTGTGGGCGACGCTGAGCGGTGCCAGGGCCACGGCACAGTCCGCCAGCCTCAGCGCGGCATGCAGGCGGTCCACATCCGCCGCCACCTGGGCAAAGGTGAAAAACTGGCAACGGCGCACGCCGGAGCTACCCACCGTCTGTTTCACCAGAGCGGTCTGGCGCGGCACGCAGCAGGCGGGTCCACGACGGGAGCGGTCTTTTTCGACAATCTGCACGGGTTTGCCCGTGAGAAACCCGGCCAAAAGGGCCACAGTGATCTCCGGGCCATCCCCCTGGGCCAAATAAAAACGGCCCAAACGCGGGCAGGTCTGCAACGGCAAAGCGCGGGCAGCAGCCTCCAGAGCGCGGAAACTCAGGGCGCCTCCGGGGTGCCAGAGGGCCGTTTCATCGCCACGAGTGTTGAGGATTTGTTTCCAGCGGTCAGCAAACATTTGAACTCTCTGCCGCGCACGGCTAAACCAGACAGGGTGGCGGTTGAGCCAGTAGTGTGCCAGCCTGTCCCCGTGAGTTCAAGCCCGGGAATCTGTTCTGCGGGCAGCCAGTGTGTTGTTTTGTCTCGTTTCTTACCCGTGGTTTCCGTTTCACCCCAGCGCATCCTTGTCACCGGAGCAGGTATTGTCTCCCCTCTGGGTCTGGACTGGCGGGAAAATGAGGTCTCTTTCCGGGCCGACCGCATGGCCTTCCGCCCGGTGACCATGTTTGATGTCAGCGAGCGCATCGCCAAGACCGCCGCGCAGGTGGATCTGCCGGAAGAGCGTCTGTTTTTGAAGACCCCCGGCCGCCGCCAGCACCTGATTGATCGCGGCACCAAAATGCTGCTGCTGGCCCTGCGGGAGACCCTGGCCATGGCAAAAATGCCGGGCCTGGAGGGGGTGGACGCCATCATCATCGGCACCTCCGCCGGGGCCATGGGCATCGGCCAGGACTATTTCCGCCATGCGGCAGCCAGCCCGGGCAAACAGCCGGGGCAGATTTCCCGCCTGGAGTTTTACCAGCCGCAGCGCCAACTCAACGCCATCGCCCAGGAGTACGGCTGGCATGGGCCGATGATCCTGGTTTCCAACGCCTGCGCAAGCGGGGCGAACGCCATCGGCGATGCCATGGCCATGATCCAGACCGGCAAGGCCCGGCGTGTGCTGGCAGGCGGTTATGACGCCATTGCGGAGCTGGTTTTTGCCGGGTTTGACACTCTGCGCGCCCTGGCCCCCAGCGGCATCCCGCGCCCTTTCGACGCCGCCCGCGACGGTCTGGCCCTGGGTGAAGGGGCTGCCCTGGTGCTGCTGGAAAGCGAAAGCGCTGCCAGTGAGCGAGGCGCTGCCGCCCAGGCCATCGCCACTGCGGCGGGTTACTGCACTGCCACGGACCTGCACCACCTGACCCAGCCCGATCCGGAAGGCAAGGCCGCCATCCGCACCATGACCGGAGCCTGCCAGATGGCGGGGCTGACACCGGCAGACATCACTTACATCAACTCCCACGGCACCGGCACCCCCTACAATGATGTGGCCGAGGCCAGTGCCGTGAAAGCCTGGGCCGGTGAGGCCGCCGCAAGCATCGCCCTCAGTTCCACCAAGTCCGCCATGGGCCACCTGCTGGGCGGAGCCGGAGCGGTGGAGGCTGTCATCAGCCTCATGGCCCTGCGCGGACAATGGCTGCCGGGCAGCCTGAACGTGCGCGAAGCAGACCCGGCCGTGTGTTTTGACCTGGTGCGCAGCTTCCGTGAAACCCCCGTGAAAAACGTGCTGACCAACAGCTTTGGCTTTGGCGGCACCAATGCCACCGTTGTTTTCTCCGGTCCGGAGGCGACTCCAGCCCCCCTTCCCGCCACCAGCGCGACATCCGCAGCCGTGCGAATTCTCGGTGCGGGTGCGGTTTCCGCCGCAGGCTGGAGTGCGGCCGATCTCGCCAGCGCGGTGACGGCGCGCGCAGACCTGCCCACCTCGGACTGCCCGCGCAGCATCGGCACCCGCGACTGGGAATGCCACGTGCGCCTGGCCCCGCCTGCACCGGCGGACCGCCTGCCGAAATTCCCCCGCCTGCGCCGCGCCAGCCCCATCACCAAATTCAGCATGGGAGCCGCATTGGAGGCGCTGGAGCAAGCCAGGTTCCCGCAGGGGCAGGGCATCGTCCCCGGCCGCCTGGGCATCGTGCAGCTCATGTTCAACGGCTGCGTGCAGTTCAGCGGCAAGTTTTACCATGAAGTGGTGGAAACTCCTGCCCTGGCCAGCCCCCTCATCTTCCCGGAGACGGTTTACAATGCCCCGGCCTCGCATGTGGCCGCCTACCTGGGTGTGGACGGCCCGGCCACCACCCTCATCGGCGAATCCAGCGCCATCGTGGAGGCGGTGTCCATGGCGCACACCTGGCTGGTGCAGGGCTTGGTGGACCAGGTGCTCGTCATCGGAGCCGAGGAATGCGACTGGCTGGGAGCCGAAGCCACCAGCTATTATCACCCAGGGCTGATCGCCACCGAAGGTGCCGGAGCTTTGCTGCTCAGCCTAAAGTCTGCGGAGGCAGGCCCCCCGCTGACTCTCCTCCACACCCCCGCCCTGGCCTTCCACACCGAGGCGGAAAAAGCCGCCCATCTCCAGGCTCTCGCAGCCCAGCCGGACTTCAACCAAGCCACTCACATCACGGGCCTTTCCGGCATTGCCCTTCTGGATCACGCCGAAGCAGCGGCAGGCCCCAGCCCAAAAAATGCGGAAACCCTGGCCGCTTCTCCCCGGCAAGTTCTGGGTGAGTCCATGGGTGCCGCAGGCGCTCTGCAACTGGCCCTCGCCGCCACCCTGGCCCGGCAGACTTCCCAACCCGTCTCCGTCACCCTGCCCGGCAGCCTCTGCGCCGCCTACGGGGCGGTGGTGAAAGTCTGAACCGTCCTGCTCCCCGGGCAGCACCAGGGTTTTCATGGCCTCGTTCAGCCAGGTCCAGGCCTTGGTTTTGCTATGTCCGGCAACTCAGGCGACACCGCAGAAGGCCCCCCCAAAAAAACGGCACGAATAACGTGCCTCTTCAGGCGATGCGGCCCGTGCTCTTCCTGCCACTTACCCTTCCTTGCTCTTCTTGCGCAGATCCTCGATGAGGACGAAGCGGTAGCGGGCATCGTAGTTGCCGCCGTTGTACTTGGTGCAGCATTCGCGGCAGGCGGTGTAGCGGCTGAACTTGCGCACCCGCTGGACCGTGACACCGCAGTGCGCACAGGCGTAGGCGTAGTTTCTCTTCACCTCGCGGCGTGGCAGGGGGAGCCGGTGACGGGCGCTTTCACCCGGGATGCCGAGATCTGCACAGGCCTGCTGCCACTCCGGACCGTGCGGTTCGATCTTGCGACGGCCTGCCCGGTGGTAGGCCACCAGATGGGCCAGTTCGTGGCGCATGGTGCGGTCCACCTGGCCGTCAAACTCCTGCAATTTCGGGTTCAGTTCGATCTTCCAGGCTGGAAAGCTGGCGTAACCGGCGGTGCTGCGCAGGCGCGAGTTCCACTGCACGGAGACCAGGCGGGCAGCTCCGGCAAGGTCAATGCCTTCCAGCAATTGCTGGCAAAGGACGGTCAGTTCCTCATCCACCCGGTTGCCGCTTTCATCCCTGCTGGCGGCTTTTTTTTCACCGGGCTGGGGTTCCGCATACAGCGGCCGTTCCAGCGCCCGCTCTTCCAGACTGCCGCGGATGCCGGCCTGAAAGTCGAGGAAAAGCTGGGAGAGGTTCAGCATTGAAAAATTCGCGAGGTGGGCGGAGGAGGAACGCGGCTCAAGCCTTGTCGGGCGCGGCGGATTTAGGGGCTTTGGTCACGGGTGTGCTCTTGCGGTCACGGATGCGGTGCTCCTGGTCGCCCAAAGCATAGATCATGTCCGGGGCCACGCTTTCCATGAGGAAGACGTTGGCACCGATGGTGCTGCGTGCGCCGACCACCGTGTCACCGCCAACGATGGTGGCACCGGCATAGATGGTGACGTGGTCCTCGATGGTGGGATGGCGCTTTTTGCCAGCCAGTGCCTGCCCCTGGGCCAGAGAGCGTGCCACCAGGCCGACCCCCTGATAAAGTTTCACGCGGGTGCCGATGCTGCACGTCTCGCCGATGACGACGCCGGTACCGTGATCAATGAAGAAATGGCTGCCGATCTGGGCTCCGGGATGGATGTCGATACCGGTGCGGCCATGAGCCCACTCCGTCATCATGCGCGGGATGAGCGGCACCCCCATGCTGTAAAGCTGGTGGGAGGTGCGCTGGATGGCGATGGCCTCCAGGCCCGGATAGGCGAGGATGATTTCCTCAAAACTGCGCGCAGCCGGGTCGCCCTCATAGGCAGCCTGCACATCTGTCTGCAACAGACGGCGCACCTCTGGCAGGCGGATCATGAAGTCGCAGACCAGTTGCATGGCCTCTTCATGGTGGTTGGCGCTCTGGTCGCGCAGGCGCAGGCTGCGGCGTATCTCCGTGCGCAGGCGCTCGCGGATGGTGGCCACCAGCTCATGTGTCATCAGTTCCAGGTCCTGGGAGGAAACAGCATCTTGGGAATAAAAACCCGGAAAGAGCACATGCAGGAGGTCTTCACAAAGAATGGAGATCGCGTGTTTGGAGGGCAGCGCCCCGCAGTCCACGTGATTGATCCCGCCGACCTCGCTGTACGAGGCCATGAGGCTCTGAACGATCTCTTCCTGTCGGCAATCCATGAGTGTCAGGCCAGACTAAAGGAAAAAGGCCGCACTGGCAAATGGCGTCCGGGGGTTTTGGCCCAAGAAAGAGGATACCGGACCAAGGCTGCGGCCTTGCAAAACCATCTGCAAGCCGGGATCAGTCCTGCTGAGGCAGATAACGGACTTCGATCTGCCCTTTCCACGGAGCCAGAGCCTTCCACACCTGCTGCCGGGTGTTTTCCGCCTTCTCGGAGAGGTTTTCCTGTTTGGAACTCCGCTCATAGAAGATCAGCTTTTCCAAGGCTGGATATTCCGGTTTTGGAATGCGGGTGGGATTCGCCGGGTGTTTGGCCATCAGACCCCAAGCATAGGGCTGAAAAAAGGTTCCGGTCGTTTCCAGAGTCTTCAAATGCGGCCACGAATGCCAGCCGAGGCAGTCTGCCAAATCCCGGCTGCAGGAAATCAACGTCAACGAGGCGAGCCGGGCAGCGAGGTTTTCAAACAGATGGTGGTTGTATTCCGGCCGGGGAGGAGCCTTCGGGTCGGTGCGGGGAACAAACACGTCCTCGCCGGAACGGCAGCCCCAAAGCACCACTTCCTCCAGGCCTTCCACATCTTTGACGAGGCGGTCAAAACGGGCGTCCACCAGGGAATTGTAGACGACCAGTTTGCGGAGACGTGGCGGCAACCGGCGGATCGCTTGGAAATCCACCCCGGCAAAAGGCAGTACCAGGGTGCCTGTGGAGTCCAGCGCGCTGACAAAGGCATGCACTGCAGGCCCGGACTCGCATCCCCAGAGATCCACCAGATCAAAGTGCCGGCCCAGGCCTTGCGGAAGAGGGCCGTCGCGAGGAACCGTCAACGACGTGGTCCCCACCCGTGACATCATGCCTGCTGCATCGGCCTCAGCCGGGGAAGTGACAAGCTGCAACGGCGTTGTCCACGGCTGACCGGGAGACGCGCGGCACTGGAACACCACCTGGTTGTTCAGGCCGTGCAGGAAGATTCCCACCATTCTGTGAACTTCTTCCGCTAAGGCAGGGTCGGATTTGAACAGCTCCGGCTGCCATGCCGGCCTCTGGGTCAGCCGGGGTTGGGGCCCCGGCTGCAACTCACCGTCCATGAACCGCAGAGGCAGCCCCGCCACCCTGCTCCAAGGCGGGGAAGCTGGCGCTGCCCCCTGCCCCGCCGCAGACATGGCGGCACTGAGGCAGACAAGAGCACTCATCAGATTCACAAAGGAGGACACAGAAAACTGGTAGGTCGATATCATCTCCAGGGCAAATGCCTGCTCGCGAGAAGGCCTGAACAAACAAAACCGCCGCTACCCGCCCGGGAAAGGGCAGACAGCGGCGGCCGGGGATGCCCGTCAATAGGAGGCGCGCTCAGGCAACACCGCCAGGGACCCGCTACGACGGACCACGAAAGAGAAAATTACTTCTCTTTCACACAGCAATCCTTGCCGCAGGCCTTGCCTGTATCTTTGCAGCAGGTGGCGCAGGTTTTGCCTTTGGATTCACAGCACTTTTTGCAGGCGTCGCCGGCAAAAGCGGAAGTGGAAAGGGCGGCAAGGGTGAGAAGGGACAGAACGGTTTTCATAAGTTTGGATTCAATAAGGGTTCAATGAGTTTGCAGAGGATTTGCGATCCGGCGGCAGGTGCGTCTGCACGGCATGGCAGACTTGCGCGCCCGGAAAAAAGGAATGGGAAAAGGCTCTCCGCGCTGACGATGAGTCCTGATTCATGGCCGCTCCTGTTCACGGTTCAGGAACTGGCGAGGGTGTATGCACGGACGCTTTTGTCCATGCAGGCATGAATCATCAGCCAAGATGAATGCCGTGGCTTCGCGGGTCCCTGCAAGCTTCAGATGAGCAAAGCGCAGTGCCTGTGATACAACGGCCTTTCTCCTGGCGGCGGGGCCTGGGCCTGCCGCAATCCATGGAGAAAAGAAGTTTCCTGGAACCAAGCCAGGCGGCGGAGGCTCTCCGCCGGTTCCCAGGCAGTCATTTGCAAATCCACCAGCACCGGCTGTGGCGCCATGGCCAGAGCGGGAAAAAGGGTGCGTGTGGTTCCGGCCTCCAAACAGCAGGGAAGCACCGGGGAGCCGGACTTTTCAGACTCCGGCAAGCTCTCCCCTCCGTGAGCGGCCGCATGACAAGCCGGGCAGGCCGCTTCATCCGCCGCAGATGCAGGGGCGGCGGGCAGCGCCGTCACCAAGCAGCACCAGCACATGGGCAAAGCCATGAGCAGGGCGCTGATCCAGGTGGAGATTTGCATCAACATGGGGACGGAGGAATTGGTAACCCATCCGCGCGGAATGTTCAAAGGGAGCGTTTCGGAGGCGTGGAAACTCAATAACCACGCCTATTCCTGCAGCGGGCTACAGAGCCTTGGTCTGGCCCCGGCGTGCCCAAGCCAGCAGGATGCAGGCGATCAATGCGCCAGCCCCGGCCCCGGTCCAGTCCGCCAGCCAGTCCCCCACGTCATTGCCGCTCCGGCCGGGGGTGAAGGTCTGGTGATATTCGTCCAGCGCCCCGGCCACCATGCCAAACAGGGTGCCGGTGAGCCACCAGCGCCAGGCTGGAAGAGCGGGCCGCCGCCAGCCGAGGATGGCCAGGGCAAAACAGAAACCGCCGCCGCTGAAATAGAGGAAGTGCAGGACTTTGTCCTGATACGGAATGGGCGGCCCCGGAGGCAAAGTGCTGCGGGCGGAAAGAGCAAACAGCACCCCCGCCCACACGGCCACTCCCAGCCAGCCAGGCCAGCGCAGGGCGGCCAGCCGGTCTCCAAACGTCTTCGCCTTGCCGATCATGCTGCTATTCGCGCATTTCCTGCTCCATCCGCTCGCTGAGCCACTGCTTGATCATGCTCTGGTAGTTCAGATACCGGCGGCGGGCGATGCGCTTGATGCGGCTGAGCATGCGGGGATCAAACCGCAGGGTGATGGTGGTGGACTCGCGGACGTCGTTGCGGTGAATGGACATCTGCATCAGGCGGGCATCCACCTGGTGGCCGGCCCAGAAGCGGCCTTCGGCCTCTTCGGAATCAAAGGAAGGCACCTCCCTCCAGGTATGGATGGCCGGCAGCTCATCGCTGAACCGGGGAATCTGCGTGGTCTCGGTTTTGCGTCGTGGGGCTTCCATGGTGGTGAATTACATGTCCTCCGCTTTTTTGCGTTCGAAAAAGTCTGCTTCGCCGTGAGTCATATCGCGGGCGAAGATGACACGGTAGCGTTTGCCGTCGGTCCAGAAGACACTGAACACGGCACGGCCGCTGAGGGCCTTGCCCAGGTTGTAATAGCGGGCGCTGGTGCCGTCGCCATTGTCATCCGGCAGCAGTTTCAGGGAAAACGGATCTTCAAATGACTCCTCAATATCCTTGGGAGGCAGTTGAGTGAGGTCAAAGGATGCGCCGAGCCAGTCGAAATCCATAATCTGTGATTCTGTTGTAAAGCATCAACGACGCCAGGGCCGCCAGTTTCGCTTTTCTTTACTTCCGGTATTGAATGAGTTCGATCTCGTAGCCTTCAGGAGCATCTATGAAGGCAAACGTGCCGCTGGAACTTTCCGTAGGCCCGTCTGAGAGGGGAAAACCTTTTTCCGCCGCATGCTGGGCAAACGCCTCCAGATCTTCGACTTCGAAAGCCAAGTGGGTGAGGTCGCTGCAGAAGGATACCGGGCCGCTGGCCGGAAAAGAGCAGATCTCGATCAACTCGTCGCTGTTGGGTGTCTTCAGAAACACCAGTTCAGAACCGCGCGGGGACTTGTGACGTTTGATCTCCTCCAGGCCCAGGACGTCCTTGTAGAAATTGACCGTTTTTTCCAAATCGTTCACGCGGTAGCGTGTGTGAAGAAGTTTGGTGACCATGGCAAAAAGTGGATGTGCGGCCACACTGCCGCACGCCGCCACCGGAGGCAACAAGGGGATTGCACAGATTGTGATACGTTTGCCCGCCCCGGTCCCCCAAACGGGGGATGGCCGAAAACGCATACGCCCGCTTTTTCATTGCCGCCCGCTCCCTGGCCTGCCATTGATGCGCCGCTTTCCCCACCCTTCAACCACCCACCGGCATGTACTTCCTCGGCATTGACAGCGGCACGCAGAGTTCCAAAGCCATCGTTCTGGACCTGGACACAGGCAAGATCCTCGCGACAGGCCACAGCAGCTACGGCCTCATCGAGGGGCTGCCTCCCGGCCACCTGGAACAGCACCCGCAAGACTGGACCGCTGCCGTGGAAGACTGTGTGAAGCAGTGCCTGGAGCAACTGGGCGCGGACCGCAGCAAGATCGCCGGCATCGGCGTCAGCGGCCAGCAGCATGGCCTGGTGGCCCTGGACGCCCAGGACCAGCCCGTGCGCCCGGCCAAGCTGTGGTGCGACACATCCACCCAGCCCCAGTGCGCCGAACTGGCGCACGAATTCGGCGGCCAGCCGGGCATCATCGCCCTGGCGGGAAATGCCATGCTGCCCGGCTACACCATCCCGAAACTGCTGTGGATGAAACAGAACGAGCCGGAGAACTTTGCCAAAACTGCCACCATCCTGCTGCCGCATGACTACCTGAACTTCTGGCTCAGCGGCGTGAAGCGCATGGAGTACGGCGATGCCTCCGGCATGGGCATCCTGAATGTGAACACCCGCGAGTGGTGTTATGAACTGTGCGATTACATCGACGCCCGTGTGCGCAGCATGCTGCCGCCGCTCGGCTCCAGCCGCAGCATCCACGGCCGCCTGCGCCCGGAACTGGCCCAGGCCTGGGGTCTGGGTGACCAGGTCATCATCAGCGCTGGCGGCGGCGACAACATGATGGGAGCCATCGGCACGGGCAACATCCGCCCCGGGGTGGTCACGGCCAGCTTCGGCACCAGCGGCACGCTCTACGGCGTGGCCGACAGCCCGGTGGTGGACGGCCAGGGCGAAGTGGCCGCCTTTTGCGACAGCACAGACCAGTGGCTGCCGCTGGTCTGCACCATGAATGTCACCGTCGTCACCGAGGAAGTCCGCGAGATGTTCGGCTGGGATCTGAAGCAGCTTGAGGAAGAGGTGAAAAAAGCCCCGGCCGGAGCTGAAGGCGTGATCTTCCTCCCCTACCTCAATGGCGAACGCACGCCCAACCTGCCGAACGGCAGCGGGGTCATTCACGGTCTGCGCCCCACCAACATGAAACCCGGCAACATCGCCCGCGCAGCGGTGGAGGGGGCCACCCTCGGCCTGGCCTATGGCCTGAAGCGCTTCCGCGACCTCGGCATGAACCCGACCGAAATCCGCCTCACCGGCGGCGGCAGCAAGAGCAGCACCTGGAGACAGATCGCGGCCGACTGTTTCAACGCCGAAGTTGTGACCCTGAACACCAGCGAGGGGGCGGCCCTCGGTGCGGCCATCCAGGCTGCGTATGCCCAGGCCAATGAAGGCAGCGAAAAGGAAAAGGTCAGATATGACAGCCTGTGCGCCCGCCTTGTGACCCTGGACGAGTCCACCCGCTGCAAGCCCAACCCGGAAAACGCGGCGCACTATGCGGCGCAACTGGAGCGCCAGATGGAACTCACCGGCCGTCTCAACCAGACCGGCTGGCTGTAAGTTTTCAGATGGCCTTTGGCCCCCGCCTGCGAGCGCAAGCGGGAGACGGGTGAGACCCCAGGGAGGCAGGCATTCTTGCCTGCCTTCTTGTTACTCGTGCCAGACGTGCCGTTTGCCGGGGTCGCGGAAAGCGGCCTCCAAACTGTCGAAGAGCGAATTCAGG
>DASWXG010000496.1:0-3777 GCA_036405615.1 Prosthecobacter sp.
CGTGATCCATAACTCGGAGCCGTACAGGTTCGAACTGGCCACAAAGAAGGTTCGGGAGACCGGAGTGGAAGTCCCAAAAGGTGTATAGGTGACCTGGAACATCCTCTTCGGGCTGCTGCTGCCCGGATTGGGTGTCGTCGAGTTGATGTTGATGACGGTGTGAACCGGCGGATTCGGAGCGGCAGAGGCCACCGAACTGAAAAACAATGACGACAGAGCCGCCGGAATCAGCATTTGGCTGCTGCGTGCCACCGTCGAAATGCGGCGCACAAGTGCACTGAGGCACGTGGGGGACAGAAGACCACTCATAAGAGGGTACTTTTGGGGTTGGTTTGGATGGGGTTGTTTCCCTTCAAGGGGGTCTTGAAAGGATGTCCCGGTTGTGACGAACTTGCTCCAATTCGTCAATTCTTTAGTCGGCCAAGCCCTACATTTAGCCCCACGCTTTTTATTAAGTGGTTAAAATTCAAGTGAATTTCGTGCGTTTTTCAACAAAACGAAACGATTGGATGCAAAACGCACACCCGCTGTGCAGTTGCGAACCTTTATCGCCCACGGCTTCCCACCCTGATTTTTTAAATTAATGCTTTCACCTAATTGGCATAAAGACCATGTAAAGACAGCGGAGCAAGGTGGGTAATGGAGGCGGCAGGGCGAGAAACTTGTAAATTGCCTCCAACAATATACCCGGCAGGGAAATCGCTCAGCCCAGGCTCTATCCGACAGTGCCAGTGCCAGGCACAAAAAAAACACAGCCCTTGGAGGACTGTGCTTTTTCGGAAAAGAGGAACGATATAAAGCGGCTGCTTATTCGCCGTCGCGGCCAATGGCTTCCACCGGGCAGCCGGCAAGAGCTTCCTCGGCCAGATCGCGTTCTTCGTCGGTCTCCGGCTGTTTGTAGACAAAGGAATGACCGCCGTCATCGTCACGCTTGAAGTTGGCAGGCGCGGTCTCGCGGCACAGGTCGCAGTCGATGCACTGATCGTCCACGTAGTAAGCGCCGCTGATGTTCTGAGAGTACTTGTTTTCTGCGTCTGCCATGTCTGGTTTCTCCTGGTCTGGAATTTTTCGGGCTAAATAAATAATTCCCCCTACCGGGGTTTCAATCACTTTTTGCGTTTCAGTGCGCCTGCCCATTGAGCAAGAGGCATTCCAGCGTATGGAGATAAATGAGCAGACCCGTGGCGGCACCACCGCTCCGGGTCTCACGCCCTAACCACCATTTCGCACCTCATGTCCCCCATCATCCCCCAGGAAGGCTGGATCGTTCAGCATCTGTTTTACCACGTGGACCACGGCTTTTGGGCCGCCCTGACACCCGAGGAGAAAGCTGAGCGCGTGGAGCGCCTCAACACCACCGTGCAGGCCATCCGCTCCCACCCCAAGACCCAGTTGCTGAGTTTCAGCATGGTCAGCCCCAAGGCGGACCTGGGCTTTATGCTGCTGACGCCGGACCTGCAGGACGCCAACCGGTTTGAGAAGGAACTGGGTCTGGCCCTCGGGCCCGAAGTGCTGACCGCCAGCTACAGCTACCTGTCCATGACCGAATGGACCGAATACAGCGAGAAGCCTGAGGAGGCCGCCGCCCGCATCGCCCGCACAGAAAACCTGGAAGCAGGTTCCGAAGCCCACACCGCCCGCATGGCGGAGTGGAAAGGCCACATGGACAAATATTACAACGACCGCCTGTACCCCAACATGCCTGACTGGCAGGTCATGTGCTTCTACCCGATGAGCAAGCGCCGCAATGTGGGTGCAAACTGGTATGCCCAGGAGTTTGAAAAGCGCCGCGAACTGATGAGCGGCCATGCTCGCACCGGTCGCAAGTTCTCCGGCAAGGTCCGCCAACTCATCACCGGCTCCACCGGCCTCGACAGCCACGAATGGGGCGTCACCCTGTTTGCCCACGACATTTATCAGCTCAAAACCATCGTCTATGAAATGCGCTGGGACGAAGTGACCACGCAATATGGCGAGTTTGGAGACTTCTACATCGGCATCCAGCTCAACGGAGATGAGCTCCTGCAGCGTCTGCTGCTGGTCTGATTTGGTAGCTTGGAGACTGTTCTCCAGTCACGAGCGCCGCCCTCTTTTCGCTTTTTCAGCTAAGAGGGGGGCGGCCCTTTTGCGGTTCAAGCGAGAACAGAAATTTCTGATAAACCACGTCGGCACATGAAAGTCCTACAATTCTCAAAGGCTGAGAGCTACGCGAAATTAGGCAAACCTCACAATCCACCAGGGGCTTCCGTGAGCAACGAAGCCTTCGACGAAGAGTACTATGCACTTTATCAAAGGGTGGAGGCTATCATGTCTTATCACGGGACGAATGACCCATACGGCCAAGGAGATTACACATTGGAACCCTACATCAGCGAATCGCGTGGTCTGGGCGTTTCGATCACGAATGACGCGATAGTGACCGCAATATTGTTGCAGGAGTTACAGTCGGCAGTCTCCCAACATGCTCCGCAGTGGGAGATTTATTTGGGATCCGGAAATTACGATTTCGATCTTTTCATCGGCCCCGATTGCATTTGGATGAATCGCAATACACCTGAACTCCTTCCGCAACTGAGCGCCTTGGTCATCGATGTCAGTTAACTTCATGGATACGGGACAGCTTCTCTTCGAAGCCGTTTTCATGAAATCCTTGAGCCCTTGCACAGGCGCCGCTCCGGGCCATGATACAAGATCATATTTCGCTAGACTGCTTTGACAGATGTTTTCAGTGCAGTCCTGCCAAATTGGCCGACCAGCGTTTCGTGAGCCTGCACCGCAACCTCACTACCACGTCCTCCACTTTTCCGCCCATGCCCAATCAGCCCCTGACCATCGCCGACCGCACTTTTCAATCCCGCCTCATGCTGGGCACTGGCAAGTTTGCCTCGGGTGAACTGATGCGTGAAGCCATCATCGCTTCCGGAACTGAAATCGTCACTGTGGCCCTGCGCCGGGCAGACTTGACGGGCAAAGGCGACCCGTTTGCCAACATTCTGGACTACATTCCCCAAGAAGTCCTTTTGCTGCCGAACACCAGCGGAGCCATGAATGCCGAAGAAGCCGTCCGGCTCGCCCGTCTGGCAGTCGCGGCAGGACTGCCCAACTGGGTGAAGCTCGAGATCCATCCGGATCCGCGTTATCTCCTGCCGGACCCCATCGAGACGTTGAAGGCTGCGGAGATCCTGGTGAAGGAAGGCTTTACCGTGCTTCCCTACATCAATGCAGACCCCGTCCTGGCCCGCAGGTTGCAGGATGTCGGCACCGCCACTGTGATGCCCCTGGGCTCCCCCATTGGCTCGCACCAGGGCATCACCACCCGCCGTCAGATTGAGATCATCATCGCCCAGGCCACCGTTCCGGTGGTGGTGGATGCGGGCATCGGCGCTCCCAGCCACGCCGCCGAGGCTTTTGAGATCGGGGCCGATGCAGTGCTGGTGAATACCGCCATCGCCATCGCCAATGACCCTGCCCGCATGGCAGCCGCCTTCAAAGGCGCTGTTGAAGCCGGACGTGCAGCCTACGAAATCGGTCTGGGCGACACTCACGAAGAGGCCAGTGCCACCAGTCCGCTCACCACCTTTCTCTATCAGCAGAGCTAGGCCGCCCCGCTCCCTGCCTGTTTCACGGCCACTCTCTGTCTCGTCTCCGTCCGAATGCACGCCCTCACCGCTCTTTTCCACGCCCTGGACACCCAGCCGGACATCCCGCTGGAAAGCGCCGGCAAGATCCTGTTTCTCCACGCCCAGGCCCATCCCGGCCTGGACAGCTTCAAGGACC
>DASWXG010000497.1:0-2306 GCA_036405615.1 Prosthecobacter sp.
TTGCCAACGGCGCGGAGCCAGAAACCCTGGACATGCAACTCGCTACGGGCGTGCCGGAACACCACATTTTCGACGCTCTGTTTGAAGGCCTTGTCGCCACCACCCCGGAAGATCCGGATGCCAACGGTCCCGGGGCGGCCACTCACTGGGAAACCCAGGACTTCATCACCTGGACATTTCACCTTCGCAAAGAGGGCAAGTGGAGCGACGGCACTCCGCTGACCGCGCACGATTTCCTTTACTCTTTTCAGCGTATTCTCTCCCCCAAACTGGGCGGCAGCTACGCCCCCATGCTGTACCCCATGCTGAATGCGGAGGAATTCAACAAGGGAGACATCACAGACTTTGCCCAAGTAGGAGCCAAGGCGCTGGATGACCACACCCTGAAACTCGTGCTGAAGGGTCCTGCCCCCTACCTGCCCTCCATGCTGAAGCACTATTCGTGGCATCCCGTTCCCCGGCATGTGATCGAAAGGTTCGGCCAGATGACAGACCGCGATACCAAATGGACCCGTGTGGAAAACATGGTCTGCAACGGACCTTTCCAGCTCCAGGAATGGCGCTACACGCATTCGCTCACCGTGAAACGCAACCCTCACTACTGGGATGCCTCCACAGTCAAACTGAACGGCATCCAGTTCATCCCCATCGTCAGCGACGCCACGGAAGAGCGCGCTTTCCGCGACGGCCAGATTCACGCCACCAACACAGTGCCTCTGTCAAAGCTTGACTATTACCGGCAACATCGGCCGGAGGTCTTCCGCGAAGATCCGATGCTCGGCACCTACTTCTACAGGATCAATGTCACCAAGGCCCCGTTCACCGACAAACGTGTACGCAAGGCCCTGGCCCTGGCTGTGGACCGGGACACTCTGACCAAGAACGTCCTGCGCGGCGGGCAGAAAGGCACCTTCGGCTTCACGCCTCCCGGGGCTGGTGAAGGCTACACCACGCCGCAGGTATTGAAGTATGATCCCGAAGAAGCGCGCCGTCTGCTGGCCGAGGCCGGCTTCCCCAACGGCAAGGGATTCCCCAAGTTTGACATCCTGATCAACACCCTGGAATCCCACCGCATCATTGGGGAGGCCATCCAGGAAATGTGGCGGAAAAACCTGAACATCCCGGCAGGCGTATTGAACCAGGACTGGGGGGTCTATCTGGAGAGCCAGCGCACCCTTAACTATCAGCTCTGCCGCGCAGGCTGGATCGGCGACTACCTGGACCCCTACACTTTCCTGAGCGTCTGGCAGACTGGCGACGGCAACAACAACACCGGCTTCAGCAACAAAGCCTATGATGCCCTCATGCAGGCATCCCTTCGGGAAAGCGATTCCGCCAAACGCATGGCCATTCTGGCCGAAGCCGAAACCTTGCTGCTGGATGAACTGCCCATGGTGCCGCTCTACTGGTACGTGCGCAACCACCTCAGCCTGCCCGAAGTCAAGGGCCTGAAGTCCTCCCTTTTGGAGCACCGCTGCTACAAGGCCGTTTATCTGGAAAAGTGAGTGTCTGCGGTCTCTCCCAGCCACCGCACCATGTCTCCCGGCAACGGGGCCTCCCAAACTTGGTGAAAGTCCTCCGTTTTCACCTCGAGACGGCAGGAGTGAAGTGCCTGCCGGGAGAAATGCAGCCGCCGCTCCAGGTCTTCCGTCCAGCCAGTCTCGATGAAATCCAGATAACAACGCTCATCCAGCCCATAGATTTTATCGCCCAAAATAGGATGCCCTAGGTGCGACAAATGTACACGGATCTGATGCATGCGACCAGTCACCGGTGAGGCCTGGACCAGCGCCAGCGGACCGATGACAGGATGCTCCGTTCTTTGGACCGTTCGAAAACGCGTCAGACAGGCCGCCCCATCCGGATGCACCATCTGTTTCACCCAGATGGGCGATTCCAAAACCTCGCCTTTGCGCAAAATGGGCCCGTCGCAATCCTGTGCATCCCAAGCGGGCCAGCCATGCACTACCGCCAGGTAATCCTTGTGAACATGTCTGTCTTGCATCGCGATTCCAAAACGCCGCGCCGCCGCCTGGGTCTTCGCCACCAGCACTGTCCCGCTGGTTTCACGGTCCAGCCGGTTGATGATGGACACCTGCCCTCCGTTGGCCATTTCATAAGCCAGCAGTTCGTTCAGGCCATGCCAGAGCGTGTAGGTGCCGTTCGGCGTGCTGGGATGCACCTGCAAAGGGGCAGGCTTGTCCACAACGATGTAATCGTCGGTCTCGTCGAGAACAGTGAAGTCTGGATTGACGGCGTGCAGCACAGGACTGCCACCTTAGCACAATTCCGCAGCGATGAATCTA
>DASWXG010000498.1:0-10539 GCA_036405615.1 Prosthecobacter sp.
GTCAGCCGTCCCGGAGTGTTCAGGCCTTGCATGCAAACCACCACGGCCTCCGGCCAAAGCGTGGCAAACGGAAACATGCGCGAGGCGTTGGTCATGTTCCCCCCATGGCCGTGAAATGCGAACACCACCGGCGCAGGTTCCTTCTTCGCACTCTCCGGCACATGGATCAAAGCCTGGCGCGACACACCATCCACGGTCCATTCACGCCGGGCCCAAGTTTCCGCCTGGGCGGGAAAACCAAGACAAAGCATGCAGGCGGCGGTCAACAGAAGAACAAGAACATTTCTCATCGCCCTCGTGAAACGCATCTGGAGACCTCCGGTTGCAAACGCGGGACATTTTTTCCTTTCCCCCGCCGCTCTGTCACCTTCATTCTGCCCGCATGCACGCCGACATCGTTTACCAAGCCGAGCCCGGCCTGCCGGTGGCGGACTTCATCGCCGTGCTGGAAAGCTCCACGCTGGCAGAGCGCAGGCCCATCCATGACACCCGCCGCATGGACCTCATGCTGCGTCAGGCCGACATCCTCCTCACCGCCCGGTACGAAGGGCGTCTTGTTGGCATTGCCCGCACACTCACCGACTACAGCTACAGCACATACCTGGCGGACCTCGCCGTAGCCAAAGACTGGCAGGGCCACGGCATCGGGAGGGAGCTGATCCGCCTCACGCACGAGGCGGCAGGCCTTCATACCAATCTCATCCTCATCGCCGCCCCGGGTGCGCGAACGTACTATCCGCACATCGGCATGGCCTCCCACGACTCCTGCTGGATGGTCCGCGGCCAGACATCCCCCTCACCTTCCCAGCCATGACTCTTGCCGACTTCTGCGCTTACTGCCTTGCCCTTCCCCGGGTAGAGGAAACCACACCATTTGGCCCGGAGGTACTTGTTTACAAAGTTGGGGGCAAACTGTTTGCCCTTACCTCTCCAGACGACTACCCGGTCACGGCCAATCTCAAATGCGATCCCGACCGCGCCATCGAACTGCGCGACCGGTATGAGGAGATCCAGCCCGGTTACCACATGAACAAGCGTCACTGGAACACGCTCACATTGGAAGGCAGACTCTCCACCAGCCTCATTCGCGAACTCATTGACCACTCCTACCAGCTGGTGGTCGCCTCCCTGCCCAAAAAGACCCGGGAGGCGCTCAAACTGGACGCGGCCAAATAATTCAGCGTCCCAGCCAGACCGCTCCCAGCGGAGGCAGATCAATGGTTACACTCCAGGTCTTGCCGTGGCGTTCGGACTCCGCAGCCGTCAGAGGCAGCGGGTTCACCATGCCGCTGCCGGCATAGAGCGGAGCGTCCGTGTTCAGCAGCTCACGGTAGGAACCTGCCGCATCCACTCCGACACGGTAGTTTTTGCGCGGCACCGGGGTGGCATTGATGATGCAGTATACCTTTTCACCGCCGGGAGCTTTCCGGGCAAAAGCGAAAATGCTCTGTTCAGAATCGTTCGCTTCCAGCCACTCAAAACCGCCCCCCTCATGGTCCAGCGCATGCAGCGCTGGCAGGGTGGTGTACAGGTGGTTCAGATCGCGGACAAGTTTCTGCAGCGCCGCGTGCTCCTCTCCGAGGAACAGGTGCCAGTCCAGGCTGCGCTCGTGGCTCCACTCCTGCCATTGGGCAAACTCGCCGCCCATGAACAGGAGCTTCTTGCCAGGGTGTGCCCACATCCAGCTGTAGAACATGCGCAGGTTGGCAAATTTCTGCCAGCGATCCCCAGGCATCTTGTTGATCATGCTGCCCTTGCCGTGAACCACTTCATCATGGCTCAGCACCAGGATGAAGTTTTCATCGAAGGCATAGATCATGGAGAAAGTCGCCTCGCCGTGGTGATACTTCCGGTGGACCGGGTCTTCCTGCATGTAGCGCAGGCTGTCGTTCATCCAGCCCATGTTCCATTTGAAGCCAAAGCCCAGACCACCTGCGTCCGTGGGCCTGGATACTCCAGGCCAGGCCGTGCTTTCCTCGGCAATGATGGTGGTTCCCGGATGCTTTTCATAGCAGATCCGGTTGAGGTCGCGCATGAAGTCGATGGCTTCCAGGTTTTCCCTGCCACCGTATTTGTTAGGCACCCAGGCCCAGGGTTTGCGGGAATAGTCCAGATATAGCATCGAGGCCACGGCATCCACCCGCAGGCCGTCAATGTGGTAATACTCCAGCCAGAAAAGCGCATTGGCGATCAGGAAGTTTTTCACCTCCCCCCGGCCATAGTTGAAAATCAGCGTGCCCCAGTCCTGGTGCTCCCCCTGGCGCGGGTCCGCATGCTCATACAAAGCCGTGCCGTCAAAGCGGGCCAGACCATGCGCATCCTTCGGAAAGTGCCCCGGCACCCAGTCCAGGATCACCCCGATGCCAGCCTGGTGGCAGCGGTCCACAAACTCCCGGAATTCGTCCGGATTGCCAAAGCGGCTGGTCGGCGCAAAATAACCTGTGACCTGATACCCCCAGGAACCGTCGAAGGGGTGTTCCGCCACCGGCATCAGCTCGATGTGCGTGAAGTTCATGCTCTTCACGTACGGGATCAGGTCATCCGCCAGTTCGCGATAGGACTTGGACCGGTTCCCCTGCTCCGGCACCCGTTTCCAGGAGCCCAGGTGGACTTCATACACGCTCATCGGCGAATGGTACTGGTCCTTCTTGCCGCGGGATTCCATCCACGCCTGATCGTTCCACCCGTAACGGTTGAGATCAAAGACCATGCTCGCCGTCTGCTGGCTGTGCTGGCCGTAAAAGGCAAACGGGTCGCTCTTCACGTGCAGATGACCTTCGGCGGAAAGCAGCTCGAACTTGTAGTGGGCCAGTTCTTTGATGCCCGGAAGGAAAAGCTCCCAGACACCGCCTTCAATGCGCAGCCGCATCGGGTTCACCCGGCCATCCCAGTCATTGAAGTCACCGATCACGGAGACGCGTTGGGCATTGGGCGCCCAGACGGAAAATTGAACGCCGGCCACGCCGTCCACTGTGCGCAAGCGCGCCCCCAGGCAGTCCCACAACCGCTGGTGCGTGCCTTCGCGGAAATAGTAGAAGTCCTGCTCACCCAGCAGAGGACCAAACGAATACGGGTCCGCAGTCCGCAACGCCCGGCCGTCGAAGGTGGCCAGTTCCAGGTCGTAAGCCTTGCCGGCAGCCTCGGCAGGAAGCTCGACCGTGTAGAATCCATGGTGATGCTCCCGGCGCATGGGCCAGGAGCCCGAGCCATCCCGTGCGACCACCGTCACCCCGTGGGCCCGGGGCTGAAAGGTCCTGACCACCGCGCCGCCCCATTCCAGAGGATGTTTGCCGAGGAAGCCAAACGGGTTTCCATGGCGGGCTTCCAAAACAGCAAGGATTTCGGCTGAAGGACGGGTCGGGTCGGTCATGCGGACTGGTTAGCGGTTGCGAGCAGAGGCTCAAGATGTTCCTGACAGATTTTGACCATCGCGTGTCGGTGCCAGAGATGACGCCGTTGGTTGACCACCGTGGCCGCCCGGCTCCATTGCACAATCTGTGCCGAGATTTCCTCCGGTTTTGCCGAGAGATCAAAATAACTTCCCGCAGCCCCCAAAACTTCGTGGTGAACGCCAATGTCAGAGCAAAAAACCGGCATCCGGTGAGCCATGGCTTCGAGTAGCGGCAAGCCAAACCCCTCCCCCACGCTGGGAAAGAACAGGGCGTCCCCGGCAATGTAAAGGCTGCGCACATCGGCATCGGTCAGCGCGCCGACCTCGCCCAGAAACCGGACCTCCTTCTCCACCCCCAGGCCAGCCGCCAAAGTCTTTAGTTCCTGGTAGTATCGTTGACCGTCGGTTTGATGCGGGTCCGGTGCTCCGGTGATTGCATACAGCACTTTGCACTTTGCCTCCTTGAGGCAGGCCGCGACCCGGATGCCGAGTTCAATGTTCTTCCGGCGCAAAAGCCGTGTGGGGTGGACCAGGACGAGATCATTCTCCCAAAGTTCCAGTTGGGCCACACGCGGGCTCAATCCCAAAAGGGCTGGCATATCCAGCCCGTTATGAATGACGTGAATGTCCTCCGCTCTCATTCCCGAAGCGCGGGCGTAGTCGCCCTGGCGCTGCCGGGACACCGCCACCGTCAATGCACCCGGCACAGGCTGCGACAGGCGCTTATAGGCCTCCTCCTCCCAGGGCAGATGAGCGTAAAACGGGTTCACAGAGGCCACATCATGCACCCAGTTGATCCACAGCACCTTCCCAGCAGTGCGAGAGGCCAGTTCACGCAGGTCTGCCGTCCAGCCCAGATCAAAGGGCATGGTAAAGACATTGTGGACGATGACAGCGTCATACTCCGTCACGCGGGGACGCAGCACCTCTTCAAATCCCCGCTGGTTCATCACCTCCACCCGGTGCCCGAGCACTCCGAGTGCAGTCGCCTGATCCCGCAACACCCGCTCCACGCCACCGATGACCGGCTCGAACGTGTAGTGGAGGAGGGCGATGCGCATGCGAAGTGGGTGGAAAGCCCATCTTGAAGCGGACCCGCCCGGGGCGCAACGCGGAAGGAGGGCCGCCACCTTGCTCTCGCCCGCATCCTGTGCGAAGGAAGCCTTCCCCAACCGAATGTCCCCGGCAGATCCGAAGCAGCGCACCTTCCGCAATGAATTGTGGCGGTCGTTGCCCGCCGGGGTGCTGGACACCCTGTCCTCCACCTTTGGCATGCTGATCGCCGTGCGGGTGTTTCAGCTGGGAGATCTCGCCAAGTCACTCTTTCTCAGCGCCACCAGCAGCGGCTTCATGGTCAGCCTGTTTGTGGTGCCCCTGCTCCTGAAGGCGCGTAGCACCATTGCACGCACAGCAGCCAAGGTGCAGATGCTGGGCGGAGTCTTCATGGCTTTGTCCGCCGCCTTTCCCCATGACTCCTGGCTGTTCATCGGCGGACTCAGCATCGGCCTTTTCTGCTTTTCCATGCAGATTCCCCTGCTCACCCAAATCTACCGGCTCAACTACCCGGCTACGGAGCGCGGCAGGCTCTTTGCCATTGCCGGGGCTTCGCGTGCCCTGGCCGCCGTGGGCTTTGGCTTCTTCGGCGGCTGGCTCATCGGTCTGGATCTGGAACATTATCACTGGCTGCTTTGGGCCTTTGCCGGCGCGGCTTTCATGTCCGGCCTGTGGACCTACGGCCTTCCGGCCACGTCATGGGACATCAGCGAGGACACACCTTCCGGCCTTTGGTCATCTCTTCGGTGGATCCAGATTGACCGTGACTTCCGCACCTTGCTCATTTCATGGATGATGATGGGCATTGGCAATCTGGTGGCTGCCTGCCTCTTTGTGGAATATCTCGCCAACCCCAAACACGGCATCAACCTGCCAGGGCGGGATGTGGCGTGGATCACCGGCGTCATTCCGGTGATCTTCCGGGCGCTGTGCAGCTACCCCTGGGGCCTCATCTATGACAAGGTCGGCCTGTTTACGGTCCGCACCATTCTGAATCTCATCTTCGCCGCAGGCATCCTCATCTTCTACCTCGGCGACGGCATCGTGATGTGGAGTCTCGGCATGGCTTTATGGGGGATTGCCAACGCCGGAGGTAACGTCACCTGGGGCCTGTGGGTCACCAAGCTGGCCCCCAAGAACGCCGTGGCTGAGTACATGAGCGTGCACACCTTTCTCACCGGCCTGCGCGGTCTTCTGGCCCCTTACCTGGCCTTCGCCGCCATCAGTGTCATGTCATTCCAGACACTCAGTATCCTGTGCGGCATTGCCATCCTCGCAGCCAGCGCCTTCATCACCGTCCGCGCCCGCAGCAGCGATGATGAAACCCTGCGCCGTCTGGGCCCCAGGGAGAGATTGTGAGGCTGTGCGGCCTTACCGGCCCGACATCAACGTGGCAGCCGTATGAATAGGACCTTTCCGCCGCGCCGTTCCTGACTACTGATCATCGCCCACGAATACCGGATACTCTCCGCAGCCCGTCCCTTTCCATGCCCCGCACAGCCGTCCTCAACGTCGTTGGTCTGACCCGCCGCCTCATCGGCGAGCACACGCCCAACATCCGCGCCTTTGTGGAGCGCAACCGCCTCGCCCTCATCGAGCCGGTTCTTCCCGCAGTCACCTGCACGGCCCAGGCTACCTATGTCACCGGCAAAGCCCCCGGCGAACATGGCGCTGTGGCTAACGGCTGGTATGACCGCGACTACGCCGAGCACCGCTTCTGGAAGCAGCCGGAGCAGCTTGTCCAGGGCGAGAAGCTCTGGGACATGCTGCGCAAGCAGGACCCCGAGTTTACCTGCGCCAAGGTCTTCTGGTGGTATAACATGTACTCCACGGCGGACTACGCCGTCACTCCCCGCCCGCTTTACCTCTCGGATGGCGGCAAGGTGTTCGACATTCACACCCAGCCCATGGGGTTGCGCGAACGGCTCAAAAAAGACCTGGGGCCCTTCCCCTTCATGAACTTTTGGGGGCCTGCGTCCGGCATTGGCTCCAGCCGCTGGATTGCTGCCAGCGCCAAGTGGATCGAAGAAAAACACTGGCCCTCTCTCAGCCTCGTTTACCTGCCGCACCTGGATTACAACCTCCAGCGCGTGGGACTCGACATGCCTCAGATCGCAGGTGATCTCCATGACATTGACGAAGTGGTCGGCGATCTCATCCGCTTTTACGAAAGCCGCCAGATTCAAGTGATCCTGCTCTCCGAGTACGGCATCACCACGGTGGACCGTACCGTCCATCTCAACCGGGTCTTCCGGGAGCAAAACTGGCTGTCCATCAAAGACGAACTCGGCACAGAAACTCTGGATCTTGGCAGCAGCCGGGCCTTCGCCATCGCCGACCACCAGCTGGCGCACATCTATGTCAATGATCCGTCCCTCCTGCCCGAAGTCCGTCGTGTGCTGGAGCAAACTCCGGGCGTTCAACAAGTGCTGGGCAAAGCGGAAAAGCACTATGCCGGACTCGGCCATGAACGCAGCGGCGATCTCGTGGCCGTTGCGGATGCCCGCAGCTGGTTCACTTATTATCACTGGCTGGATGACCGCAAAGCGCCGGAATTCGCCCGCTGTGTGGACATCCATCGCAAGTGCGGCTACGACCCCGTGGAGCTGTTTCTGGATCCTGCCATTCGTGCGCCAAAGCTGAAGATCGGCTTGAAAGTCCTGCGCAAAAAGCTCGGCATGCGGATGAAGATGGACGTCATCCCTCTCGACGCAAATCTTGTCAAAGGCAGCCATGGCCGCATTCCTGAAGACGTGGAAGACTGGCCGGTCCTTATCGGCGCGCTGGGCAGTCTGCCTCGCACGCCCTCCATACAGGCCACTCAAGTGTGCGGGCAGTTGTACGAAGCCTGTGTCAGGAAATGAACGGTAGCCTCAAGCGCGGGTGATCCGCTTCCAGAAGAAATCCAGCTCCCGGGCCAGCACCGCCATCACCTGGTTAGGCTCCGCCTGCACCGCCCCGGTTTCCGCATCCTTGATGATGCGCTGCATGGCATACAAAGCACCCACGCTCGGGGCATCGAGGTGGACCGCGTCCAGACTGGGTTTGAGGGGATCCGGAATCGTTTCGCCTGCATACAGCGCCTGCCAGGCAGCATGTTCGCGGTCCGCCTTGAAGGTGACCATCTTGAGCTTCACCGGTGGCGTCCCTTCACGCTCCGATTCCGCAGCCAGATCCGCCAGACGGCCTGCGGCAAACCCTGCCAAAACACGCCAGTAAGAGGTGTCTGCAAACGAAGCCAGGCCAAAGAGGAGTTCCACGCCCTGCAGAGACCACACCATGGTCTGCCGTCCGGTCATGCCCGGCAGTTCATGCTCGCTCAGACGGACCAATGGAAAACGACGGCCCGCCAGCCGGATCAGCTCACCGATTTTGGCATAGTCCAGGGCCTGGCTTTCAGCACCGGCGGTCAGTTGCAGACGCAGCGTTTCAAACCGTCCCAGAAGCGCATCGCCTGGTTTCACGGGAGCTGGCGTCAGCGGCTGTTGAACGGCCGGAGCGGATGCCGGCTGTGATGACGATGCCACGCCTGCGGCTAGGGTTTGGCGGCCTGGGGGCAATTCCGCCAGATCATCCAGCGGGCGGGCTCCAGGCTGACGCAGATGGTGCAGCATCTCCCGCAGTTTGACAAAAGCGTCTGAAGCCGGTGAAACCGGTGCCGCCACGGCTGCGACAGGAGAAGAGGCCCGCCATTCCGCAGCGTGGGGCGAAATGGGTGCGGGAGAGGGAGCTGGCAGCTCTTCACTCGCGCCCGAATCAGACTCCGGATCCAGCAAAAATGATTGCGGCTCCGGTTCAATCTCGTTTTGAGGCAGCGCAGGCTCCGGCTCAGCCAGATTCTCCGCCATCTGCTGCAAACCGGCCGAGGACTCGTCATCAAAAATGCCCTGGGCTGCAGCCGCAGGTTCAGAAGATTCAGCCGTCGGAATCAAAAAGCCGCCTTCATCCTCAGCATCTGCAGGCAGCGACGGCATCTCGGACGGAGAAGCCTCAGCCTGCCCGCCAGCAAAAGGAACGGAATTTTGAAACACCTCCCACTGCCGGGCGCAGTGGCGGAGGAACATGCGTGCAGAGACCGAGCCAATCGGGCGGCCGAGAAAATACTGCCGGGTATGGACAAAACTCTGAAACTCGGCCGACTCGTCGTCAGCAATCGCAGCCTGCTTCAGCCGCAGTTTCAGCAAGGCGTCGGCATCAGTCTCCCGCAGCCCGCGCAGCAAGACCTGGCTCGCGGTCAGGCGGTCTTCCAGAGCACTGGGCAGGTGATGGCCGAACGTGGCCTGCCAGACATCCTGGTTCAGACACAGCAGCACATGCACCCCGTGGTCCTCCACCATGTCCATGAGCAGTGAGGCGATGGCGACGCCAGCATCCGGATTCCGATAGTAACCGTCCAGATGATCCACCAGCAAAACCACCGGCCGCCAGACGGCGAGAAGACGGAACCATACCGGCATGCCTGCCGCAGTATCTGAAGAAGCCAGATCCGTCATCGCGGCCAGCCCTTCAGAGCCTCCTTCGAAAGCCTGTTCAAGCATGGCCTCCAGCCACTGGTCCACAACGGAAGTGCGCACCGGTGCCTGACGGGCCAGCCGCCGCGCCAGGACAGGCCGCAGTCCCGCCGAGTGCTTGCGCAGCCAGTCGCCGATCGGGTGGGCGAGGCCGTCCTTGTCGAACACGTCCGACACAGGTCCGGAAAGAACCTTCAGCGCCTGCTCCGGATTGGCGCTCGGCACCAGGCCTTCTTTGATCAGTTCATGAAGCAGATGGGCCACCAGCCCGGCGCAAAGCTCGCGCAGACGCGACCATCCGTCCGTACTGCCTGCCGCCCGGCTGAGAGCTTCCAAACCCCGGCTTGTCACCGTGGTCAGATTAGGCACGTCCCCGGTGCGAAAAGCCAGCGGGACCAAAACACTTTCATGGGCTGTCACGGCAGCCACACGCCCCAGAAGGTGGGTTTTTCCATAACCTGCACGCGGTGCTGTCAGCAACATGGGCGTCGCTCCCGACCGCGCCTCAACTGCGGCCACCAACCGCTCCAAAGCCTCCTGGTTCAGCCCATCCACCGTGCTGTCCGGCTGAACCACAAAGGGTCCGGTGCAAACATCCGCCGTGAAGGGATTCACAGGCCCCGAAACAGTTCCCGTTCCGGCAGGCTTCGAAGGATTGGACAGGTCAGAGCTTCCCACGGCGACACCAAGTTCAAATTTTTCTGCTATGCAGTATTAACTATTGAAACTATTCCCCAGCACAAAAAATTAAAGCAGAGACTTCGTTTATTTGCGAATATTTTCAGTTCCGCAAAAAACGACTCTCGTTTTTGAGGGTGTTCTCGAACTTATTCACAACACCTGTTGTGGTGGCTCGAACGGCTATCGTTTACCAAACGATACAGAACTTCAGCGCAGGGGCCAAAAGTAAGGCACCAGAAGCAGGATCACCATCAGTGTCACCGCAGTCAGCCCGCTGCCCACTTTGATAAAGTCGCTGAACCGGTACTTCCCAGGTCCATAGACCAGAATGCAACTCGGCTCAAAAGGCGTCAGTACGGAGATGCTGGCGCTCAGCATGATGGCGATCCCAAAACTGCGCGGATTGACGCCCATCTTCTCCGCTGCCTGAAGCGCAATCGGCAGCACCACCAGGGCTGCGGCCGCATTCGACATCGGCTGGGTCAGCAGAACGGTGAGAATGCAAAAACCCGCCAGCACACTCATCGGCCCGAAGGGGTTCAAATACTCAGTCACCAGCCCCGCCAGCAACTCGTCCGCTCCGGACTTTGCCATGGCGGTACCAAAGGCCGTCATACCGCCGATGAGCACCAGCAACCGCCAGTCAATGTTCTCATAGGCCGTGTCCAGGGTGATGCAGCGGGTGGCCAGAGCAAACAGGGCGGCAATCAGAAAGGCGATGGAAGCTGGCAGCAGGTCAAAACTGCTGGCCGTCACGGCAGCCGCAAAGGCGATCAGCAAGGCGATACCGCGTTTCCGGGCAAAAGCGGAGTAGCTGTGCTCTGTGATCACCACCATCTCCGCTGCCTGTTCAAATTTCTGAAAGCGGTCATAGGGACCCTGCAATAGCAAAAGGTCACCCGC
>DASWXG010000499.1:0-6811 GCA_036405615.1 Prosthecobacter sp.
TGTGGAGAAGGCCTTTTCCTCCGTGGGCATGGCGATGATGAGCAGCATGGGCGGGGCCTCCGGCGCGATTTTTGGCACCTTTTTCCGCAACGGGGGCAAGGCTCTGGCGGGCAAGGAAACCCTGGATGCCGCCGGCCTCGCTGCCTTTTTGCAAGCCGGTGTGGATGGGGTAAAGCAGCGCGGCGGTGCTGCCGTGGGCGACAAGACGGTGGTGGATGCCATGCAGCCTGCGGCCGGAAAAGCCGCCGAGGTGGCAGGCCAGCCGCTGCCGGAAGCCGTGACCGCCGTGCACGAAGCCGCCCTCGCAGGCCTGGAAGCCAGCAAGGACATGATTGCCAAATTTGGCCGCGCCAAGACCCTGGGTGAAGCCTGCCTCGGCTTTCCCGATGCCGGTGCCCTTTCCGTGACCGTGATCATCGGCGCGATGAAGGACTACATTGTCGCTTAAGGGCAGAGGAGCGGCGGACGCTCCTTCTCGCTCTTCTGGTACACAACCGTCCTCTCTTCACTCAGTGCCCTGCCGGTTTGGCATCGGCGCTGAGGGCTTTCAGCAATTCCGGATCATTGGTGGTGAGCAGCCAGGTCATCGGTACAAAGATGCCGTCACGGATCTGATGCGCAGGGCCGATGCGGGCTTGCAGCCCGGTGTCTTCCCGGAACACCAAAAAGTGTTTCCAAGCCTCGCCCGCGCGGATGGAGTACACGCGCCATTTCCCGGGGCCGGTGAAAGGGTGCACCATGGAGCTTTCCTTGGTGGTCTGGTACACCTTTTCCAGATCTACCGTCAGCGGGCATGCCACGCTCTTCACGGCTTCCGGGCGCATGAACAAAATGATGGCCATGGTATTGCGGCCGTCATCAACCTTCTTGTCTTCAGAGTCCTCTTCCTCCTCCTTGCTTTCGGTAATGCTGACGCCTCTGCCGGGGGAGACCGATTCGAGAGTCGTGTAGTGAAGGGTGCTCTCCACGGGCTGCATCAGGCTGTCAGCCGCATGTGTCCCGAGAATGGAGAGATGGAGGAGTACAAGGATGAGGGTCTTCATGGCCGGCCTCTCTTCTTGAATGAACAAGTTCAGCAGAGGATGCATCGGAAGCGTGGCCGAAGGCAATGCTTATATGAAGGTGTTGAGACGTCGGTGCGGCTGGATTGCCACCTTCCTATTTTCTGAAGGATGACAAAATAATGGGGGACAGAATGATGGTTTTGAGGCGGCGCGCTGCAGCGTGAGGGCACGCTCGCCAGTACGCGTCTGATTCCTCTTCCAACCACGGCAAACCACCGCAAACCACCGTCAACGACTGCCAACCATACAGCCCGCCTCAGGAGAAGGACTTGCGCAGGTGGCTGGGGAGGATGCCAAGGGCTTCGCGGTATTTGGCCACCGTGCGGCGGGCAACTTTGATGCCTTGTTTGTCCAGCAGTTTGGCCAGCTTGTCATCACTCAGGGGCTTGGCCTTGGTCTCCGTCTTGATGAGGTCGGCGATGGCGTTCTTCACGCTGGTGTTGCTGAGGTCTTCGCCAGAGTCTGTCTTCACCCCGTGGCTGAAGAAAAACTTCAGTTCAAAGACCCCGTGCGGGGTGGCCATGTACTTGCCCGAGATGGCGCGGCTGACGGTGGTCTCATGCACGCCTACTTCATCGGCCACCTGGGCCATGTTCAGCGGACGGAGGAAACTGGTGCCCTTTTCCAAAAACTCGCGCTGATGGGCGAGGATCTGTGTGGCGATCTTCTGGATGGTCTGCTGGCGCTGGTGGATCGAGCGGATGAGGAACTTGCCGCTGCGGATCTTTTCCCGGATGTAGTTGCGCACTTCGCCGCTGCTGCTGGCCTGGCCGAGAAGGTCCTTGTAGGAATTGCTGAGGCGGAGGCTGGGCAGGTCGTCATTGTTCATCACCGGCACCCACTCGCCGCCCTGGCGCTCGACAATGATGTCGGGGCTGACGTAGTTGTTGCTGCTGGGATTGAAACGTGAAGCGGGGCGGGGATCCAGCGTACTGATGAAGTCCGCCGCGCGGGAGACCTGCTCCAGCGGCACGCCCAGTTTGCGGGCAAGGATGGGGTAACGCTTGTTGGCGAGATCTTCGAGATGCTGTTCGACGAGGCGGTGGGCGAGGCTGTGCTTTTTCCCAAGGCGCTCCAGCTGCACCAGAAGGCATTCGCGGAGATCGTCGGAGCCGACACCCACCGGGTCGAAGGACATGAGCACAGACTTGGCCGCGTGCAGGTCATCCACCGGGATGCCGTGCTGGAGGCTGAGGTCTTCGACGGTGGAATTCAGAAAGCCGCGGTCGTCCAGGCTGCCGATAAGGAACTCCACATCCTTGATGAGCTGTTCTTCCTTGAGCTCTGCTGTGCGCAGCTGGGTCACCAGATGCTCCTGCAGCGTGGTGGGGGCCACGATGGAGTCCATGAGGAACTGCCAGCGCTCCTGGTCCTCAGCCGTGCGGTTGGAGGTCTGCATGCGGCTCTGCGCCCAGTACTCGCGCCACTCCTCGTCCATCTGGGACAGGACATCCAGTTCGTCGCGCTCGCCGGAGTCGCGGTCATCCGGATCATCCGGCACGGCGTCTTCCAGGGACACCTCGGGGGCTTCGAGTTCAAGGACCGGGTTGATCTCGATCTCCTGCTGGATGATCTGACGCAGTTCCAGGGTCGGGGCCTGGAGGATCTGCAAGCTCTGCTGCATCTGCGGGCCGATGGCGAGCTTCTGGGTCTGGGTCTGGTATAGTCCTTGGTCTGCCATTGGTTGGTTGGCGGCATCCCTTTCATGGGCGCCACCGACTATCAAGCAAAGATCGGGCCAGAATCATCTTTTCCTACGGGATGCGAAGAAAAGGTAAATTTGGCATGACATTTTCTCTCACGCCTATGGCTTCCCGGCGGGGCGGGAACCGCTGGGAAAAACTGCACCCGTCACAGCTCCCTCGCAGTCCAGGATGAAAAGCGCCGTGCCCTTGCCGCCTGCAGCAGAAGCCTGCGGCCGGTGCTGGAGGAGAAGGCGGGTGAGGTAAGCCTGGCCCCAGGCGGCTTCGCGCTCCAGAAACCGCGCCAGCGGTGTCTCCAGGGGTGCCACAGCGAGGCACAGGGCGGACTCATCCGCACTGCCCTGGATCTCCAGGCACAGGTGGCCGGTGCGCAGGGCAGGGGGAAGATCCAGCCCGTGACTGCGGCGCACCATCACATGAAACCACGTGGGCTCGGCCGACTGGCTCGCCTGAAACTCTTCCAGCCGCTTTTCCAACGTCTCTTCCAGCAAAGGCCAGTGCAGGGCAAAGCGGCCGGCGGCTTCCAAAGCAGCAGCGGTGGCGGGGATTGCCTCCTTTGCTTCAGCATCCGTTGGGGTTTGAGAGCCGCTGCCAGACTTGCGGGCAGTTTTGGAGGATTTGCCCGAAGCCTTGCCTTTGCTGCCGGTTTTGCTCTGGCTCGTGCCCGCTTTTGACGGGGTCTTTTCTTCAGGCGGAGCCGGTGCTGCGGCCCTGGATGAAGGCGGACCACCGGACGCAGGGCCTTGTGGCTGCTGATACAGGCAAAAGAGGCCCAGGAGATTTTGGCGTTTTTCCTGCCCGCCCAGACGCACCACGGCCACCATCTCCTGGCCCGGGAGGGTGAGCACCGGCAGCACGGGCGGCTGGATGCTCCCTGCTTTGAAATCCGGATGGCGTGTGAAGAACGCCGCCATGGCGGCCTGCTGCTCTTCTGCCCGGTGGATGGGGACCCCACTGCCCGGTGGCTGGCAACGGTTTTTGAAAACAAGATCTGCCACGGCTGGTGCGGCCTGGCTCGCTGCATTCAGATCCACCGTGGCACTGGCAGGCACGGCGGGCGCAGGTTCGAGATGCACTTCCGGCATCTCTGGAAGCGGTGCCGGGACAGGAGGCGTCGCGGAAGTGGCCGCTGCGGCGGGTTCAGCCGCCGAGGTTGGGGTGGGCACGGAAGATTTGAGGGCCTCTGGCGAAGCAGGGCCCGCCTGTTCAGCACGGCGGATTTCCGGTTTGGCAGAAGTCTTGAGACCTGGAGCCGGGGGCGATGAAAGGCCGGGTTCCTGGGAAGCCGGGGCGGGGCTGGTCTCATCACGCGTTACGGCAAGAACCGGCGGTTGCATTTGCAGCCAGGTAAAGGTGCCTCCCACGGCCGCCAGCGCCAGCCCGGCCAGGGTGACGGCGATCCGCCGTTTGCGCCGTGGCGGACGCCAGGCGGCCCCCGCGGCAGCCGACGGTGGGGGAGCTCCACGAAACGGGCGAAAGGCCGCAGGCACAGCAGCCGGCATCGGGCGTGCGTGACCATGACCTGCAGACTGGCTGTGTGGGGGCGCAGCGGCCGCTGGCGTGGAGGGGCCCGCTCCTCCCGGTGGATGCGCAAAGAACGGGTCTTCGGACAGGGCATTCCAAACGGCATCCGGTGCGGCGGCTGGCGGGCCGGTCTCATGCGTGGCAGGGGCACGCCGCTGGATCGGCAAAGCCGCAGCCTGGGGAAGGGAGGCACCGGCCGGGGCGAACTGCTCCAGGCTGGCGCTGCAGGCGCAGTGGGGACAGGCCACCAGTCCCCCGGGCTGCTGGGGCAGCGAGAGGAAGGCGCGGGCGCATGCCGGACAACGCAGGCTGACAACTCCGGGAACCATGGTGCGGTCAATGTAAGGGGCAGAAGGCGGGGATGGCAATCTCCTCTCTTGAGATAAGCCTGAATCCTTGTCCAAACGCGCCGCAGGGGCCGTTGTTTGCCGGAGCCTGGATAGAAAACCAGATGGAAAGGGCGAGGTGCAGCCATTGCCCCGCGATTTCCGTTTTGGCATCGGTACAGGAAGGCAGGGACGGATCGCGTCAGCTTCAAAGAAAACAAACATCCCTTCACCGGCCGGAGAATGAAACTCACCGGCGGGGAAGGGATGCTGAGTCTGAACTGGAAAATCAGAGAAGTACAGGGCAGGGCACATGGCAGAGCCGCGCACCCTTATGGAGTGGCAGCTTACTTGGCCGCCGTGCTGTCACGAAGACCGCGGATGTGGTCGTGGGCGGCTTTCACTTCCAGAGACTGGCTCTGGATGGTGTCGCGCACATTGGCCGGAAGCTCGGTATCTTCCAGCGCCTTGCGATAGGCCGCCACCGCCACGTCTTCACCGCGTTCGCACTCGGCGAGGACAGCGTGTTCGTCGCGTGTGACCAGGGCGGCCTTCAGGTCAATCCAGCCGCGGTGCACAGCCCCGGCAATGGAGCCGCTGTCCGCAGGATCGGACTCACCCAGAGACTGGGCCAGGGACTGGAGTTCACCGGCAAACTTGCTGCGCTGCAGCGAGTACTCGCTGAACAGGGATTTCAAGCTGCTGGAGGAGATGTCTTCCGAAGCCGTGCGGTAGCCTTGCTGGCCGTCCTTCAAGGTTTCGATCAGATTGTTGAGAGTGGAGATGGTGCTCATAAGCAACCCTTCTTCGCTGGGTTGGTCCCAACTGCTCCCCTCCAATTTTAAACGGGTTTCGGATTTTTATACATCCTGTCATCTGGCGTCCTGAACGCGGAAGGCTTTTTAATGCGCGGTCCGCTTCGGATCAAAGGCGCAGTTGCCTCCCGGATCCTGGATGATTGCAAACATGGTTATGCAACCACCTCTGCCCAGCCGGGCGATCACACGCTGCTCCCGCTTTCTCCTTCGCCATTATTTATATGAATGCTAAACCACTTCTTTTGTTAGGTGTATCCCTCTCTGTGCTCGCCGCTGTCGTGGTGGTCGGTCAGCAGCCGTCGTCCAAAGAGCATGACCACACCACGCCCGGAGAGGCCAAAACCGTCAAGACCAAGGTCCTCGAGGCCGGGGCCGAAATGCTCCAGGGCGAAGGCCCCATCCAGTCCATCCATGCCCATGTCTGCGGTTTCCACTTTTATGCCGGGGACATGAAGCGCCAGGTGCGTGCCCATCATTACTGCTCGCATAAAAATGAGGACGTCTTGCAATGCGTCATCTACGACTCGCATGACAAAAACGCCCGCCTCATCGGCATCGAATACATCATCTCGGAGGCGCTGTTCAAAACGCTGCCTCCCGAGGAAAAGAAACTCTGGCACTCCCACAAATATGAAGTCATGAGCGGGCCAGCTCGCCGCACCCGGCATCCCCGCCGTGGCCGAAAACGAACTGATGCAAAAGCTGGTCACCACTTATGGCAAGACCTGGCACACGTGGCAGATAGATCGTGGCGATACCCTGCCTCTTGGCCTGCCCAAACTCATGATGGGCTTCACCGCCGACGGCCAGGGCGACCCGAAATTGGTGGAACAACGCGACCAGGACTTTGGCATCAGCTCCCCCAAAAAACGGCAGGACCGCGCCGAGAAAATCAAACCGGGCGAAATCGTCGAAGGGGCCGATGCCTGGCAGAAAGGCGAAGCCTTCCAGATCCGGGATGACCTGCTCAACCAACCGTCACCACCGCCCGCAAAAGCCCCCTAATTTCAGAGGCCCACCACGCTCTTCAAAGTGCGCCCGCCCGGATTCGAACCGAGAACCAAGGGATTATGAGTCCCCTGCTCTAACCGTTGAGCTACAAGCGCCTCTCCGCGAACCCGCAAATTGCCGAGCTAAGGACCGTTCTCAAGCTGTTTGTGGAGGTTCATGCCTCGCGTTTTCCTGGCTGAAGAAGGGGTAGGGGAGCGGGTTGGTTCTCCCGCATTGTCAGCGAGAAATGGATCTCTGTATTCGTGGTGCGAATCGTGCTTGAGAAACTCGGCGAAGAATGTTTGGGACCGTTCCCCTGCTGGGTTCGGGTGCTAGGTTTGTGTCCTCTGGGTCAAAGGTGATATTGTCTCGGAGCTGGGCCATAA
>DASWXG010000500.1:0-6364 GCA_036405615.1 Prosthecobacter sp.
TTGTTCCTGGGCCTTGACGCCTACTTCATCGGCACCATCCAGATCCTCGTCTATGCAGGCGCAGTGATGGTGCTCTTCCTCTTCATCATCATGCTGCTGGACATCAAGGCGGAGGAGGGCAAGAAGCCCAACATCCCCGCAGTGATCGGCGGCATCGTCCTGGCGGTCATCCTGTCTCTGCAGGTCACGGCTGTTTGCAGCAGCTTCAACAACGGCAACGAGATGCAGAAAAACGCCCCGCTGCTGCTCAAGCAGGCCGGTGAAAAATCTCCGCTGCCCACCATCGCCAACGATCTCAAGGCCGGAACGCTGCCAGACGCCAAGCTGATGGGCCTGACGCTGTTCCAGAAATACGGCTTTCACCTCCAGGTGGTCGGCCTGCTGCTCCTCGTGGGCACGGTCGGTGTGGTGGTGCTGAGCAAGCGCGAGAAAGGAGCCAGGGACGCCTGATGATCACTCTGAACCATTATCTCATCGTCAGCGGCATCCTGTTTGCCCTCGGTCTTGCCGGGGTCGTCGCCCGCCGCAACATCCTCATCATCTACATGTGCCTGGAGATGATGCTGAGCGCTGCCAACCTGACGCTCGTGGCCTTCTCCCGCTTCCGGGTGACGGACGGCCTTCCTGACTATGCGGCCCAGTCGCTTGTCTTCTTCACCATCACCGTGGCCGCTGCCGAAGTGGCCGTGGGCCTTGCCATCATCGTGGCGCTCTTCCGCGCGAAGCAGAGCGTCGAAACCGAAGCCGTGACCAAGCTGCAAGGCTAAGCGCAACCGAGAATCTCCTCTCCATGCCCGTCCAGGACGCCGTCTCCCCACTTCCTTCCCTGCTGCTGCTGCTGCCGTTTTTCTCGGCACTGGTCATCCTGCTGGGCCATCGCGTGCTCAAAGGAGCCAGCGTCGCCATCTCGGTGGCCTCGGCTACCGTGTGCTTCGCCATCAGCCTGATGCTCCTTCACTCGAAGGACTCCGCGCCCGTGCTGCTGCCGTTCGTCAGCGCCGGCAAGATCAAAGTCGCCATCGAACTGCTGGTTGACCAGCAGAGCCGGGGCATGATGCTCATCGTCACCTCCATCGGCCTTCTGGTGCACATCTTCTCGCTGGGCTACATGAAGGATGATGAGGGCCGCGTGCGCTTCTTTGGCGCTCTCTCCCTGTTCATGTTCTCCATGACCGGCATCGTGCTGGCCGGGAACCTGATCATGATGTTCATCTTCTGGGAACTGGTGGGCCTGAGTTCCTACCTCCTCATCGGTCACTGGTTCGAGAAAGCCTCCGCTGCGGAAGCTTCCAAAAAAGCCTTCCTGACAAACCGCATCGGCGACTTCGGTTTCATGATCGGCATCCTCATGCTGTTTGCCGCCAACTTTGGCGACGTCAGCTTCCTGGGGCTGAAGCAGAGCTTTGCCTCCGGTGCCCTGCATCAGGTGGCTGCCAACCAGACCACTTTCATGGCCGTGGCCGCCATCGGCCTGTTCATGGGTGCGGTCGGCAAATCCGCCCAGTTCCCGCTGCACGTCTGGCTGCCTGACGCCATGGAAGGCCCCACCCCCGTGTCCGCGCTGATCCATGCTGCCACCATGGTCGCCGCCGGTGTCTTCATGCTGGTGCGTTGCGCGTTTGTCATCGAGGCGTCTGCCGCCGCGGCTGAAATCATCGCCTGGATCGGCGGCATCACCGCCCTGATGGCGGCCCTGATGGCCACCCAGCAGAATGACATCAAGCGTGTGCTCGCTTACTCCACCCTCTCCCAGCTGGGTTACATGGTCATGGCCGTGGGCCTGCTGGCCATGCAGGTGGGCGGTCATCATCACGAGGCAGGTCCTGGTCACCCGGCCATGTTCCACCTCTACACGCACGCTTTCTTCAAGGCCATGCTGTTCCTCGGCTCCGGTGCTGTCATCTATGCCTGCCACCACGAGCAGGACATCTGGAAGATGGGCGGCCTGCGCAAGCACATGCCGGTCACCTTTGTGACCTTCGCCATCGGCACCGCATCCCTGATGGGCGTGCCTTATCTCACCAGCGGTTTCTGGAGCAAGGAAGCCATCCTGGGGGTCGCCTTTGAAGTGAAAGGAGGCAGTCCGCTGTTCTGGATCGGTGTCGCCACCGCCATGCTGACCGCCTTCTACATGACCCGTCTGTTTGTGGTTGCCTTCCTGGGCAAACCCCGCACGGATGCCGCTCATCACTCGGTCGAGGCTCCCATCATCATGGTGCTGCCGCTCATCGTGCTGGCTCTGCTTACTGTGGTGACAGTTTTCGACAAAACCGCTGTCTGGCTGGAAGCCATGCTGCCACAGCATGCTGAAACCCACCACACCGTGCTGATCGCCTCGGCCCTGGCCCTGGTTTTGGGTTCCGGTACAGCCTGGGTGCTCTACAAGGGCAAGGACAAGGATCCGCTGAACATCAAGCTGTTTGCCAACAAGTTCTATTTTGACGAGGCCTATGCCGTGATCGTGAAGGTGTTCCAGGATGCCCTGGCCTGGATCATCGCCGGGCTGGAGCGCCTCATTGTGGATGGCCTCATGGCCCGTCTGCCCGCCTATCTTGCTGCGCGAGTCGGTTCTGCTGCGCGCATTCTTCAGGGCGGCCATCTGCAGGGTTACACCTTCCTGCTGGGTCTCGGCGTTCTGCTGGTCATTTATGTGGTTGTGTTTGTCCTGCCCGCTGTGGGCCATTGATGGAGGATTGATGGAATGAGCATTCTCGAAATCGTCATCCTGCTGCCTGTTGTCGCCGCCCTTGCCGTCTGGCTGGGCGCTCCTGCCCGTGCAACCTCCGTGGGCGCGGCCGTTCTCAACCTGCTGATCGTCCTGGGGCTGGCCTTCCAGTTTAAGGACACCGCAGCCGCCGCCGAGGGAGGCCTGGCTTTCCAAAACGCCCGTGTGGTGCTGGAAAACCCCGCCATCAGCTTCGGCGTTGGAGCCGACGGCGTGTCCATCATCATGGCTCTGCTGACGGTGCTGGTGACCTTTGCCGCCGTCTGGCAGATCGCGCCGGACAAGCCTGCCATCTACCACATCGCCTCGCAGCTTATTGCAGGCGGTGCTCTCGGTGCCTTCCTGTCCACGGATGTGTTTTTCATCTACGCCTTCCATGAACTGGCGTTGATCCCCACCTTCCTGATGATCGGTCTCTACGGTCACGGCGAAGATTCCTACCGCAAGTCTGTGGCCTGGAAGACCACCATCTACCTCGGCGCAGGCAGCCTTGTCCTGCTCGCTGGTCTGGCCTGGGTGGTCCTGGAATACAGCGGTGGTGGAAAGCTGACGTTTGACCTGAATGCTCTGCGCGCCCAGGCCGCTGCGGCCCCGCTGTCTGCCGACAAGCAGGGAGTGATTTTCTTTGTCCTGCTGCTCGGTTTTGGCACGCTGGTCAGTCTTTTCCCGCTGCATAGCTGGGCTGCCCCCGCCTATGCCGCCGCCCCTACGCCGGTGGCCATGCTGCACGCCGGGGTGCTGAAAAAGTTCGGCCTTTATGGTCTCCTCCGCATCGCCCTGCCGCTGCTGCCTCTGGGCCCGCACGTGGAGTGGGTGCAAAAGGCGCTGCTGTTCATGCTTCTGGGCAATATCCTGATCATGGGCTTTGTCACCATCGCCCAGCGCTCGCTGGACCAGATCCTCGGCAACTCGTCCGTGATGCACATGGGTTACATCTTCCTCGGCCTTGCCGCCGGAACTGAGATGGCCCTTCAGGGTGCTGTCCTCCTGATGTTCGCCCACGGCATTTCCGTCGCCCTCCTGTTTGCCCAAGCCGGCCGTCTGCGCAGCCAGATCGGCACGCTGGAACTGGACAAACTCGGCGGCCTGGGTGCTCACGCTCCGGTGTTCACCATCCTGTTTGCTTTTGGCACCTTTGCCTCCATCGGCCTTCCGGGCCTGGCCAACTTCTCGGGTGAGGTGATGGTCTTCCTGGGCGCTTTTGGCAGCACCGGAAGCACGCAGATCGGCCCGCTTCAGTGGGCGGTCATTCTCTCCCTCTGGGGCGTGGTGATGTCGGCGGTTTACATGCTGCGCGCCTATCGTGAGATCTTCCAGGGCACGGCCAAGGCCGGTCTGTTCATGAAGGATCCTGTCTTCAGCCAGCGCATCCCGCTCATTCTTCTCGCTGCAGCCCTTCTGGTCGTCGGCTGCTACCCCACGCTTCTGCTGGACCTGTTGAAGAACCTGTCCCTGGCCAAAGTGGCTGCGATGTAGAAACCGAATCTTTTCCGTTCCATGTCCGTTTTCTCCGTCGAAATCTTCCTCGTCGTTTTTGGTCTGGCGCTCCTGTGCCTGGAGGCGCTGGTGCCCACCCTGACCCGCCGCACGCTGTCTCTGCTCAGCATCAGCGGAGTGGCTCTGGGACTCGTGCTTTTCATCTTTTCCACCAAGTCGGTGGAGGCGCTGCCAGCTTTTGTGCAGCCGTTTCACCAGCTCGACAGCCTAGCCATCTTCTACAAGGGCTTTGCCCTGGTCATCACCCTTCTGGTGCTCTGGCTCATGGTGGAAAGTGAAGGCTACCTGACCAAGTTCACCCCTGGCGGCAAATACGGCGAACTCTTCTGCCTGCCCATCCTGGTCTGCGTGGGCATGATGTGGATGGCCTCCGCCAAGGATCTGGTGACCGTCTTTGTCTCCCTGGAACTGGTGACCGTGTCTTTCTACGTGCTGGTGGCCTTTGCCCGCAAGAGCAACCTCGCCCTGGAAGCCGGTGTCAAGTACCTCATCCTCGGCGCCCTGAGCACCGGTGTGCTGGTCTATGGCATCGCCTGGGTCTACGGCACCACAGGTGCCATGAGCTTTGAAGGCATCTCCGCCGGTCTGGCCAAAGCCAGCACTTCCAAGCAGGCCGCCCTCCTGGGTGCCGCCTTCCTGCTGGCCGGTCTTGGTTTCAAGGTCGCCGCTGCCCCTTTCCAGATGTGGGTGCCGGATGTCTATCAGGGCGCTCCCATTCCTGTGACCACTTTCCTGTCCGTGGGTTCCAAGGCCGCCGGGTTTGTGGTGCTGACCCGTGCCGTCCAGGCCTTCACAGCCCCGGGTTCGATCATCGCTGTGGAAGTGCAGCAACTTCTCCTGGTGGGCGGTGCTCTGACCGTGCTTCTGGGCAGCTTGCCTGCCATGTTCCAGACCAGCGTGAAGCGTCTGCTGGCCTATTCCAGCATCAGCCACGCCGGTTACCTGCTGCTGGCTCTCGGCGCCGGTTCCGCCCGCTTTGATCTCAGCCCCGGCGGTGTGGTCGCCTTCTACCTCGCCACCTACCTGCCTATGACGGTGCTTGGTTTCCTGGTTCTGGCACTCCTCCGTTCCAGCGGTTCGGGCGAGGACCTGCGCGATTTCCGCGGCCTTGCCCAGCGCAATCCGCTGCTGGCGCTCATCATGACCCTGGCTCTTGCTTCGTTGGCCGGTCTGCCTCTGACGGCCGGTTTCATGGGCAAGCTGTTCGTGTTCCTCGGCTTGGTGGACCAGGCCGCCTGGGGACCTCTGGTCTGCGCGGTCATCGGTGCCGCCGCTGGTTTCTACTACTACTTTCGCACCATCCTGGCGATGTACACCAAGGACTCGGGCAAAGTGGAACCCTTGACGATCCAAATCGGAGCCAAAGCAGGTGCCGTAGCACTGGCTGTCGTCATCGTTATCCTCGGTGTCTATCCGAAGCCGCTCCAGCAGCTCTTGGCTCCGGCCCCTGTCGCTACGACGGTGGTGGCTGCCGAGGCCAAATAAGTACGTACCAAGCGTTTCGTTTCGATCTTGAAAGCTGGCCAGCGTGAAGCGGTCAGCGCAGACTTCGGCCTCGTTCAAGCGAGGCCGAAACTGTGTCTGGCGGTCTCCCTTTTTTTCGGATGGGTCCCTTGAGAGACGTGAGGGACGTGAGGAAACTGCACGGAGACGGTAAGGCCGAACAAGGCAGGATGGGACAGATGGAGCCAGTGAAAGGATCATATCACCGCAGGGCGTGAGGGCATCGCGCCCTCATTGCATCATGACTGCACGCTGTGCCCTCACTCATTCACTGGCCTTGCACCCTGGCTTTGGCCGTTCTTATTGAGGCTGGGCGCGCTCCTCTCTTCTGCGCGGTCATTCCGCCTGTCATGCCAGAACTTCCTGAAGTCGAAACCACGTTGCGCGGTGTCTCTCCTTACCTGGTGGGAAGAACCGTGAGGGAAGTGATCGTCCGCAACCGAAGCTTGCGCTGGCCCGTGCCGGAGACGGTGCATGAGCTGGAAGGCCAGAAGATTCGTGAAGGCACCCGCCGGGGAAAATACCTGCTTTTCAAAACGGATGCCGGAACCTTGCTGCTGCACCTCGGCATGTCTGGCAGCCTCCGCGTGGTGACAGACCCGTCCACGCCCTGGCGGAAGCATGACCATCTGGCCTTGA
>DASWXG010000501.1:0-6855 GCA_036405615.1 Prosthecobacter sp.
CGCAGCCATTTTGAGCCGCTCTGAGAGGGCTCTGCCGGCATCGGCTCCGGTCGCGCCAGTCTAACTAAAAGTTGCTTCGATGTAGGGCTTGTCCCGCTCCAGCCCGTGGTTCCAGCTGACGGCCCGCAGACCCAGCGCGGCCCCAAGGGCTGTCAGCACCTGGCCAAGCACGGTTTCGGCCGGGGGCTTGCCTTGCTGCAGCTGCCCCAGAGTGGGCTGGGTGGCGATGATGTTGGCCAGCCGCACGCGGGTGGGACGGCCGATGCCGACGATCCGGAAGGCATCAGCCAGCATCTGGCCGGCGCTGCCTTTGGGCTGGGAACCATCGCGGAAGATGTCGGTCACGATCACCGCCGTCCCCTGAACAGAGAACAGGGCAAAGGCCCGCTTGTAGCCCGGCCATTCGACACGGTAACCATCCGGGTGGTCAGAGACGATGGGCGTGGTGAGTGCAGGGGACATGGCGTTCTGGAAAGATGGGAATCAAGCGACTAGGAGCAGCACGGGCATTTCCGGACTAGGGAACCCGCTGCTCGTCATAGTCCTGAATCACATCGCGGGCGATGAGGTTGAACCCATGCCTTTCAGTGGCTTCAGGGATGACGGAGGGATATTGCGCCACAAACAGGTAAGTTTCGGCAATCACAATCTTCTTCTGCAGCTTGTCTTTCTCCTGGGTGCTGGCGGTCAGCATCAAGTCGCGGCGGAGCGTGTTCAGGCGCTCCTGGCAGGCCTGGGCTTCCTGTCTGCGGTAGTCGCCGAAGACCCGTGCCACTTCCGAGGTGACCTCGCTCCAGTGCTTGGGGCTCTTTTGCAAAAGGCCGTTCAGCAGCTGCCGGGTGACAATGCCGAGGCTGTTCTTCAGCCCCTGGCCACCGGCCATTTTTTCAATGGAGGAGTCCACCTGGTTGACCAGCGTGCTGACCGGGTCCGTGCGGCCTGCGACACCCCGGAGCTTGCTGGCGAGAGGCAGCTCCTTGAGTCCCTTTCCGCGCAAGTCGCTGATGTTCCAATCTGAAAGGTTTTCTAGCAGGCAGCTGTCGAAGAACACCTGTCCGGGCAGGCAGTGGGCAGCCTGCAGTTTTTCCTCCGCCGAACCAATGCCGTGCTGCACGACCGCCCCGGCTACGCTGATGACCTCCCGGCCGGTCAGGATGCGTTGCATCTTCAAAATGCTGACGAGGGCGAGCATTTCAGCCACAGTGTCCAGGCGGTTCTGGCTGTGTGCAAAGGCCTGGTTTTGCAGGCCCTCCAGAGGTTTGTGATCCATCTGGTGATGCCGCAGGGTTTCGGGAGGCAGTTGGCGACGGCTCATGGTGGAGTCTGAAAGGTGGACTTGGTAAGGTTTCCTCGTTTTCTTGAAACGGGAGTCTGTCCGCAAAGTCAGCCTGGATGGGGGCGGCTGGCATGCGGTGATGCGCAACAAGACGGTCACATGACAGGCCCGCCATATGTGCGGACAGGCGTGTCGTGCGTAAGGGTATACTCCCTTTGGGCTGTGGAGGTTACCCCTGGGGCGCGATCTGGAAGGCGAGCGAGGACATTTGGCCCAGTCCTTTGCTGACCAGTTCTCGTGCTTCGCGGAGTTCCTTGTCAAAATCCAGGCTGCCATCCGGACCGGGTTGTACAGTGGAGGCTAGCTGAAGGGCCATCTCTTCAGCGGTCCGGGTGCCGTCCATCTGGCTGAGAAGCCAGCGCCCAAAATCATCGCGAATATGCACAGTCTGATGCCTCAGGGTGGTGATGCCGCCACCGAACTGGCTTTGGTAGAGCGCCCAGGCGCTGGCCTTGGGACGCTCTGGCAAAACCGTGGAAAAGGGGGCGGGCATGGCGTGGGCCTCGGCTGCGCCCATTTGCAGGAATTCCCGGAGAACGGTTTCCAGGGAACCTTCCTCAGGTTTGGCATGCAGGGCTCCCGTTACGGCTTCCAGAAGGCTGTCAAAAGGCAGCCGCTGCGGCCAGTGCATGCCGAGGCAGGCGAGGGCCACCTTGGCGAGAGGGTGGTGGGTGCTCAGGCGCAGGCTGCCCTCGCCCTGAAACTCTACCTGGCCTTCCTCTAAAAGCCTGGCATCTGGCTCCACAGGTGTGGCCGAGGAGGCAAAATGAAGTTCGTGCAGAACCTCGGGAGGCACCTGCCGCTGCAGTGTCACCTCACGGTGGCAAAGCAGCGTCTGGCGGAAGCGGCGGCACTTGAGGAAGTCGAGGTACTGCTCGGCACGGATGACATCGTCGCCCAGCCCGGACAGCACGTCCCGTACCTCCGCGGGATAGCGGAGAGCGTGCATGGAGGCGTAGTCGGCATCTCCCAGATATTGCAAACCATGTTCGGCCGCCAGATCGGCAAACTGGTGGAGGAAGAAGGGTTCGTTGATGTCGGCCAGATCATCATGGTAGAAGTGATTGGCATCATAGGTTTGCACCCGCTTTGCCTCGCTGCGCAGCAAGGCACCGTATTCGTCATCGGTGCCGTGGCTCTGGGCCAGGAAGTGCATGAGCGCCCGCCCTTGGGCCACTTTGGTATTCGGGTCTGGCGCTTGCTCTGTGTGATACGCCAGCATGTTCCGTACCATCTGCCGGATGTGGCTGCCGGGGAGGGCGTTGTAGCTGATGAAAGCCACCCCCTGCGGAGAAAGCAGCTCCCGGCACAGAGCCAGCAGCCGGAGGCGCACCGGGTGAGGGACCCAGGAAAAGACACCATGGGCCACAATGTAATCCCACTGGCCGATGTCCTCCCGGGTTAGCTCCATCAGGTCCAGGGCCTGAAAGTCAATGTTGGTCAGGCCGAAGTCACGGGCATGCTGTTTGCCTGACTCAATGCTGGTCTCCGCCAGATCAATGCCGAGAAAGTGGCTCTCTGGCAGGACGTAAGCGAGTGGCAGCAGATTGCCACCATCACCACACCCAATCTCCAGCATCCGGCACTTGCCGGGGGCGGGCGGGGTCATGCCATGCAGACGCGCAATGGCAGCGAGATGGGCCGGATGGGTCTGCGCGTAGGCATTGCACGGATAGGGGACTTGGTCGTAGGGCGTGGACATGGCAGGCAGATGGTGGAAGCATCTGCAAGCGGACCGTCATAGGCAAACACTTATCCAAGAATGATTTGGCAGACGGGTTGTTGAGACGGGGCGGTTACATCCGTCCGCAGCCGGGCTTTCGAACTAGGATGCGAGCGGCGGCGGATGATCCGAGGCCCTCACAACCGTCATGCAGATTCCTCCGCAATCCCTGCAAGACCGGGCCGCCTTGGTGACAGGGGCTGGCTCCGGCATTGGAAAAGCCTCGGCCAAAGCTCTGGCCCATGCCGGTGCGTCGGTTGTGCTGACGGGCACCACGTTGAGGAAGCTGGAGGCGGTGGCCGAAGAAATACGCCATCACGGAGGCACCGCCCTGCCAGTGGAGGCCGACGTCTCCCGAAGTGAACAGATCAAGGCAGCTGCCGATGTGGCCATGAAAGAGTGGGGCCGGCTGGACATCGTCCACCACAACGCCGGTGCCAACGGGGTCTGGGCATCCATCGAGGACCTGAGCGAAGAGGAATGGGATGAGACGCTGAACACAAATCTCAAGGGAACCTTTCTGACGCTGAAGCACTGCATTCCGCATCTGAAGAAACAGGGCGGCTCGGTCATCGTCACTTCCTCGGTGAACGGCACCCGCATGTTTAGCAATACCGGTGCTTCGGCCTACGCCTGCTCCAAGGCGGCCCAGGTTACGCTGGTCAAGATGCTGGCCCTGGAGTGGGCCCGCCACCGGGTGCGCATCAACGCCATTTGTCCGGGTGCCATCGATACATCGATTCATGAGGAAACCGTGACCCGCAATCTGGAGCGGATCCGGGTGCCGGTGGAGTTCCCCGAAGGACGCATCCCGTTGAAAAACGGTGATACCGGGACGCCCGGGGAAGTGGCTCAGCTGGTGTGGTTCCTGGCCTCAGATGCCGCCAGCCATATCACCGGCACGGAGATCTTCATCGATGGTGGCCAGTCTCTGCTGGAGGGATGACGGGCCGCCGAAAAGCATGGGCCCGAAGGTCTGGGCTGCTTTGCGCGGCCGGTTGCAAGTGCCTAACAAAAAAAGAACAAAATTTAACATGAAACCAAGCCAACTAGTCCTCATTGCCGTTGCGGGAGCAGCTGCCGTCATCCTCGCCTCCTGCGCTACATCCCGTTCCCATCCGCCGCTGAAAACTGCCGGCCAGTCAGGCCGTGTGGATATCTCGCGTTACGCGGGCCACTGGTATGAACAGGCCCGTCTGCCCAACAGCTTTCAGAAAGACGATGCCTCAGCCGAAGCCCATTATGCTCTGCTGCCCGATGGCACAGTCCAGGTGGTCAACACAGAAACCCGGGCAGACGGATCCCGGCATACGGCTAAAGGAAAAGCAACCGCAGTGCCCGGCAGCGGCAACAGCCGTCTGAGAGTGAAGTTTGAGGGCCTTGCCGCCCTGGTGCCGGCGGCGGAAGAAGGAAACTACTGGATCATCAAGCTGGCCCCCGACTACTCTGTTGCGCTTGTGGGCACGCCGGACCGCCAGTTTCTGTGGTTGCTCTCCCGCAAACAAAACCTCTCCGCCGCAGAAAAGGCTTCCTATCTGGAAGATGCCAGAGGGCAGGGGTTTGACACCTCCCGCCTCATTCACCGCGATGCGCTGCGCCGGTGATCCAACCCTTTAACCGCCTGATGTTATGAATACAGAAGAAAACCCCCAGCAGGAGCCCGTGCCGGATATTGAAGAACTTCCGGTTCGGCAAGATGATGAAACCTCTGAAGTGCCTCCTCCCAAACGGGTGACGCGCGAGACGGAGGCGGCCCAGGAAAAGAGCGACAGGGAAGACCTGGCCCATGGCGACGAGGGAGTGGATGATCCCCCGCCTGAATCTGACCAGATGGGTGACTGAATTGTCCCCAAAGACGCCATGAAAAAGGCCTGCTTTCCGAAAGGGAAGCAGGCCTTGTTTTTGAGTTTAAGGTCAGCGCAGGAAGATCACCAGCAGGATGATCAGCAAGATCAGGCCGCCGCTGGGGTAGTATCCCCAGCCGGAGCTGTAAGGCCAGGTGGGCAGAGCGCCAATGAGCAGGAGGATGAGGATAATTAAAAGAATCGTATTCATAACAGAACGTTGGGTTGTACCATAAGTTCGTACTTGAAGAGGTTGTTGGATGTGGAGCGCTTCGTGCTGATCTGAATGCGACCACCCGGGACTTTCTGAGCGATTTTGATAACGCTATGAAAACACCCCTAGGCACCAAGCATGTGGCCATCCTGGCCACGGACGGCTTTGAGCAGTCCGAACTTGAACAACCCCTTCAGGCATTGGAAAAAGCCGGTGCCAAGGTGAGCATCATCTCGCCCCAGCCGGGCGAGATTCAAGGCGTTCATCATGATGAAAAAGGCGATGCCTTTGCCACAGACATCCGACTTGATCTTGCGGATCCGGAAGACTTTGACGCCCTGGTCCTGCCCGGCGGTCTGGCCAATCCGGACACCCTGCGTGCAATGCCGGAAGCCGTGGATTTTGTCCGTGACTTCGGTCTGCGGGGAAAACCCATCGCCGCCATTTGTCATGGCCCCTGGCTTCTTATTGAAGCCGGTCTTGTGGACGGGCGGCGTCTGACTTCCTGGCCTGCCATCCGGACGGATGTGCGAAATGCCGGAGGCGACTGGGTGGACGAGGAGGTGGTGGTGGACCACCAACTGGTCACCAGCCGGCAGCCGGAGGACATCCCCGCTTTCAATGAGAAGATGATCGAAATCTTTGCTCAGGGGCAGGGTGAACCCTCGGGGGAAGGGGCTGTTCCGCCCTCAGACGGCTGAAGGAGCCTTACATCCGTCAGGCCGGGCTGGCACGAACTAATGGCATGCACGCAAGAGATCACGTCCAGCAGTCCACCGAGGACGCTTTGAACAGGCAGATTGAAGCCAATGCCAAGCTGCGGGTCGGCGGCATTTCAATCCAGTCTCACGAGGAGATTTCCCGCAGGATTGAGGAACTGGACCAGGAATGGGATATCGAACGCTGGCTGGAGTTTAATGCCTCAGCCCTGGCTTTCTCTGGCCTGATGCTTGGCCTGGTTCGCCACAAAAAGTATTTCCTGATCCCTGGCCTGGTTCTGCCTTTCCTGTTCAACCATGCCCTGAACGGCTGGTGCCCGCCCATTCCGCTGCTCCGTCGACTGGGAGTCCGCACGCGCCGGGAGATCGACCACGAAAAATACGCTCTCAAGGTCTTGCGCGGAGACTTTGCGGGCATCCCTGCGAGCACAGATACGGCCATCCCCAATGCTGCGGAACAGGCCTGGCAAGCTGCCCGCCCCTAAACACTTTCTTTTTCCCTACAATCATAAACGCGGACCCTGATGCCGGTCCGAATGAAGACGATGTCTCTCCAAACTCCACCTTCAAAGGCTGCCATTGCCACCATGCGAATCGCTGTTGTCGACGACCATTCCATCATGCGGGCTGTTTATCGCAGTCTCATTGATGACTCTCCGGAACTCCAGATGGCCTGGAGCGCTTCCACCATTGAAGAAGCCCGTCTGCACATTGAGCGGGACGACGTCCCGGATGTCATCATCATGGATGTGACTTTGCCGGACGGTACGGGTTATGAACTGGTCCGGGAGATCCTGCGCAAACATCCCAAGATCCCGATCCTGATGGTGTCGGCCCACGAGGAAAGGGCCTATGTAAAGCAGGCTGCTGATGCGGGTGCCCGCGGTTATCTGGTCAAGGATTCATCGCCTGCTGAATTGATGGATGCTTTGGAGACCGTGATCAGCGGCGAGTCGTACTTCAAACCTTCCCTCGGGTCTTCGCAGTCTGCGACCGATCCGGCGGAATAAGGGAGCTCT
>DASWXG010000502.1:0-4755 GCA_036405615.1 Prosthecobacter sp.
CAATTGCCTGCAGACCAGCCCGCCGTCAGCGCCGGGGGCAGCTACAAATTGCAGGTGAACTTTGACCCCAACAACGTTCGCGAATACCGCCAGTTGTGCGAAAGGCATCAGCCGGCGGCGGAACTGCGGACTGCGGGAACCCATGTCATCTGGTATGAGTATCTGCCCAACGGCAGCCCGGATGCGAGCAAGACCGTGGCAACTCTGACACTGGACAAAGCCCGTTTCACCACCCAGGCCGTGGGACCTTTTGATGAGTCCAAGCTGAACGTCCAGGATCGCGGAGCCACCTGGCAGAATGCCCGCGAAGACTTTGTCTTTGATACGGCCGTGGTGGGCTTTGGCCTGCTGATGCGCGGCATTCCCCAAGCACCGAAACTGGACCACGCTCTTGTGCTGTCGCTGGCGGAGAGGTCACCGCTTTCTGCCACAGATGCGGAGCGTACCCGCTTCATCCGGCTGGTGAAGGAGGCTGCTTTGGCGGCTGGTCTGTAACACCGACACCGCCTGGGGCGGATCGGTCCGCTCAGACCAGTGTGATCTGGGATCCGCTGCGGGCGGATTCCAGGGCGGCGATGTTGAACTTCAGCGTTTGGACGGCCTCTTCAAAAGTGGCGAGGGGAGAAGGAATCCCTTCGACACCGTCGAGAAAGCCGTTGGCCTGCCTGACAAACCATTCGTCCCTGTCTGCGGGAGGTGCCACGTACCACTCCCACCCGGTTTCGCCCGCCATCTGGAGGCCCCACCGGCGTTCGTGGCCCTGCATCGCCAGGCTGCCCAGGGGGCCGTGGACGCGGAACTCCATCTCGTTAGGCGCCTGGAACTGGTTCAGCGCATAGGTCACCAGCGTATCGCCGTTACGGGCAATGATGTTGACGGTATCTTCCACTTCCACCCCTTCGAGAACCTGGTGCGCGGCGTCGCAGAAAAGGCGTTGGGTCGGCCCCAAGATCCACTCGGCCATGTTGGCCACGTGGGTCAGGGCGTCCTGAATGGCTCCGCCGCCTGATTCATGGCGGGTGTAGTAGATCTCCCGGTAGGCAGGCCGGAAAGTCGGGAAGTGCTGGCCTGCCACCAACGTGGCGTGTTTGGGTGGCCCGATCACTCCGCTGGCCAGGGCTTCGCGCATGCCCTGCACCCAGGGCATGGAGTGGTAAACATAGGCGACGGCTACATGCGATGCCGTGCCGGCCATCGCTGCGCGTACCGCCGCGACCTGCTGCAAATCCACGGCCAGGGGTTTTTCAATCAGCAGGTGCGCTTCCGTGCTGAGGCCTTTGAGAGCCAGGGAAAGATGCGTTTGGGCCGGGGTGCAGATGACCCAGGCCGTCGCCTGAAAATGCTCCAGGGCTTCATCCAGATGGGTGAAGCCCGGGACACCGTAGCGTTCCGCCACTTCTTTGACCAGAGAGGCATTGGTGTCACAGACGGCCACAGCTGCCCGTCCGCTTTTTTGAAAACACCGGAGGTGACGTTCTCCAATGCTGCCGCAGCCAATGACCAGGACGGAGTGGGAAGGGGATGCCATGATGAGTGAGGAGAGCAAAACGCACCTTCCCCGGCATTTTCCTCACTCTTTCACGGCCCGCGCACGATCCGTGTAAAAGGTCATTTGCAGGCTCAGACTTTCCTTGGGGCCCACAGGTACCGCCACCAACGGCAGAGGAACCTTGAACTCGAAGTCCGGCCGGGCAGGAAACTCGCGGTCAAAGGCCAGCATGAGTCCGCGAAACAGCAGGTCCGGCCATTCCTGGTAGGGACCCGTGAAGGCTTCATGCAGGTGCTCCACCCGGGCGCTGATGGGCGTCATGACAAAGCCGGCAATACGGGTATTGGCCGCCGCAGCCTTCGCCTTCATCAGATCATAATCACTGCGCTGCCCCGGCACCCACGCGGTGGGGACGTCTGCATACCAGGCCACAAACCAGGGGGCGTCTGAAAAGAGCATCTCATCGGGTTCCACCAGTTTTCGCACCACAGAAACGCGGTCAGGTACATAGGGCGGCCAGTGCGGATAAACCCGGCCGCGCAGGGTCATGCCGGTTTTGATCTGGGCCGGGAGGGAGTTGATCATCGGCAAGGCGGTGATGCCGACCACCAGGATGACAAAACCATGCTGGGTCCACAGGCTGTTTCCAGCCGGGAAGAAACGTGCCCAGAGGATGGCGGCCATCGCGGCTCCATAGACGCTCAGCGGAGGAATGAGCAGCAGGTAAAACTGGGAATCTTCCACTGAATCTGCAGGCATGCCTGCAAAACCCATGGCCAGCATGACCGACAAAGCCAGCATCGAAAGGCCAAGGCAGACAGCTGAAGCCTCAGGCCTTTTGAAACGGTGCAGCAGGGCAACGAAGAACAGAACCGGCAGCACTGAATAGCCGAGGTGGGCGTAGAGGCTGCCAAGCTGGACCTGCCAGTTGCCCGCCAGTTTGCGCAGCAATTCGGTGACCTGGACGGCGGGCATGTTCAGCGAAAACTGGCGGTCGAGCATGCTCGCATCTGCCGAGATCAGATGGCTCTGGAATAAAGTTTTAGCACCTCCCAGCGGATCTCCGCACTGCTTCATCATCCAGACGCCCCAGAGGATCAGGGCGAGTGCGGGAAACACGCCGGCGATGGCGAGAATCTTCCTCCTGCCTGGAGCGGCACAGAAGCCAGCCAGGAGAAGTCCCAAGACCAGCCAGACCGCCAGCCAGTGGGTGAGCGCCATGACGGCAAGAACGCCCCCCAGGAGAAGAGCCTGCAACAGACAGTTCTGCTTTTCATGCGCAGCCAGTGAGGCGGATACGAGCAACCTCACGGCCAGGGCTGTCATGGGCATGAGCAGGGCCACGGAACTGCCGCTGACAGCCAGGTCCCAAAGAGGCTGGCAGACAAGCACGGCCAGCACGGTGATCCCGGCGACTTTCTCATCAAAGAGCAGACGTGCGGCCCCATGCGTCCAGAGCAAGGTGAGCAACAAACCGACAACGCCGATGCAGGCCACGACCCGGTCCAGCAGATAAATGGCGCCATCCTTCCCCGGTCTGTAATCGAGATGGGTCTCAAGGAGTTTGAAAACGGGGGCCAGGAGAAAAGGCTGGATGGGTGGCTGGCTGATTTCCGCCATGGCCATGGGAGAAGGCTGTTTCCCCGCTTCCTCCAGCAGGGCCCAGGAATGGGGGCGGATCACCTTGGTTTGCAAACCGTGGCCTCGCGCCAGCTCCCGGGCAATCTGGGCCTGCTCCATCCCTTCCGCACTGTGAAGCCCCTTGAAGGTGATAAACACATGGGCCAGTGCCAGGACGATGGCGATGCCGTAAAAGGCAAGGCGGAACAGCGGATTGCTGGCAGAGGGCGGCTGTTGCGGCATGGTCGGCCCATGATTGCCTTGTTTTGATCTGCTTTGCAATCACAGGGCATCAACAAAAATCCCCGGGCCGCCATCGGGCGATCCGGGGATTGAAAAGGGAATGATGCAGGATCAGGAGTAGGAGGATTCCACGCGCTTGGCCACGTCGCGGTAGCCATAGTCCGTGTTGTAGATCTCCTTGAGCGCTTCGAGGTATTGCTCCTGGCGGCCCATTTTTTCGCTGACCAGCGCCAGCTCATAAAGAATCTCCTTCTTCGTTCCGTCCATGATGACCAGTTCCTTCGAGGCTTCGGAGAAGGCGCTGAAGGCAAGGTCGTTCATGTTTTTCTTCTCGAAGCAGCGGCCCAGCATCAGGATGGCCTTGATGCGGATGTTCGGGTTGCTCTTGGCCTGCTGGAGTTCCGGAATCGCTTCGGTGAACATGCCGGCGTTGAAGTAAGCCTGGCCAAGGTCGTAGCGCAGAGATTTGTCCGTTGGGTTGCGGTCCACGCGGGCCTTGGATTCGGTGATGGCACCCATGGAGCGCTGCTTGCGGACTTCGGCCAGCTGCGCGCGCTGTTCTTCGATGTCCGGTGCGTCCGGGTAGGCGTCGATGTGCGCCTGCATCTGCTGGATGTAGAGATCCTGGGCTTTGTCGCGAACCATTTCGGTGCGGCGCTGCAAGGCCACGTCCCCGGAGTTCAGGGTGAGGGCGTATTCGTAGAACTGCAAGGCGGTGTTGGTGTCACCCTTCTCATCATAGAGCTGGGCGAGGCTCTTCACCGAGTTGATGTTGGTGTTGTCCTTGCCGTATTCGGCGGTGAAGTGGTTCACCAGCATCTCCGTCTGTTCCGGCGTGCGGCCCTGCTTGTTCAGCAGTTCCAGAAGGTTGGCTTCAGTGGTGTCCTTTTTCGCCTTGTTGAAGTCGCCGGTATCCCAGCCCTGGCCCTTGATGGATGCCTGGGCGGAAGCGTCCTTGGCACCCTTCGCGGCGGAAAGGTCCCGAGGGTCGATCTTCACGATCGCTGCATAAACATCACCGGCTTCCTTGGGTTTGCCGTGCGCCACCAGGTGCTCGGCCAGCTGGTGCATGATTTTCGTGTTGTTCGGCTGGCCGCGGCTGATGGTCTCCAGGGCGAAGGCGGCGAGGTCGTGGAACTCGACCTTCATCGCCAGATCATAAAGCTGCTGGTTGGCGGAGACGTTGTAGGGATCTTTCTGGAAAACGTTTTCCTCAAGGTCGGCGATGGTTTCCCACGGATCTTTTTTGCCCCCTTTGAAAAGGCCGCCACCCAGGCTGAATTTCTTACCGCTGCCAGCCGCCTCGCCTTCGGCCAAGCGCAGAGCCTTGCGCCCTTCCAGGAAGTAAGGCACCTCCTTCACAATCGGGAGCAGCAGGCTGATGGCGTACTCCCAGTTCTTCT
>DASWXG010000503.1:0-2884 GCA_036405615.1 Prosthecobacter sp.
CAGTGCTTGAAACCGTGCCTGGCATGCCCCTGCCCAAGCGGGTGAAGGAACTGCTGGAGAAAGTGCAGGACAAGGACAACTGGCAGGATTTGGTGGGCGGAAATGCAGAACTGATGTGGATGCGCAAAAAGACACCGGTGACCGGGGCTGCGGCACGCGCGCTGGTGAAGCTGGTGCGCACGCTGATGGCCCGTGAGTTTTTGGTGAGGGCCGGACGCACACGCGGTGTGGCGGAGGTGATGCGGATGCTGGAGGCGGAATATGCCAAAAAGGTGAAGTCGCGTGGCCGCCTTTCGTTTGCCGATGTGCAGCGTCTTCTGTCCCAGGCGGTCTCCGGAGCTGCGTGGACGGCAGGCCAGGAAGACCTGTGGTTCCGCCTGGACAGCCGGAACCGGCACTGGCTGCTGGATGAGTTTCAGGACACCAGCCGGGTGCAGTGGAAGGTGGTGGGCGGGCTTGTGGACGAGGTCATTCAGGATACCAGCGGGGACCGCAGCTACTTCGCGGTGGGAGATCCCAAGCAGTCCATCTATCTCTGGCGGCAGGCGGAGCCCGATTTGTTTGATGACATCCTGCGCGGTTACCCGGCCCGGGGCGGGGAAGGGCTGCATCTGGCCAGTCTCAGCCAGTCCTGGCGCAGTGCGCAACCGGTGCTGGATGCCGTCAATGCTGTGTTTGGCTCGCGCCCGGCGCTGGAGGCGGTGTTGCCTGCCGGGACGCTGAAGGGATTTGCCTTTGAAACTCACACGGCTGCTCATGCGGGGCTGTCCGGGCATGCAGCGCTGATTTCACCGGCGGACAGCCTGGATGTGGAAAAGCCTGTGTGGCACATGACAGCGGAGCTGCTGGACCAGGTGCGCCCGCTGGCACGCGGGTGGACCTGCGCCATCCTGGTGAGGTCCAACCGGGAGGCCACAGAGCTGACGGATTTTTTACGGGCAGCCACGGGCATGGAGGTGGTGTGCGAGTCTGATCTCCGTCCCTGCCTGGACAACGGCGTCACGCTGGCGCTGATGTCGGTGCTGAAACTGGCGGCGCATCCCGGCGACGTGCAGGCGCGGGAACATCTGCGCATGACTCCGCTGTGGGTGGAAATAGAGAAGGACGGCAAGGGCTGGCGCTACACCGTGGCGCGAGTGCTGAGCCTGGTGTTTGAAGAAGGCTTTGCGGGGTTCATGGAAGAGTGGACACCAGCCGTGCGCGAGGTCTGCCCTCAGCTGGACGAGTTTCATGTGAGGCGGCTGGCGCAGATGGCGGACATCGCGGCGGAGTTCGACACCACTGGCAGCCGGGATATCGACGCCTTTCTGGAGTTTGCCCGTGAATACCCGCTGCGCATTCGCGGCGGTGCGCGGGCCGTGCAGGTGATGACGGTACATGCCTCCAAGGGGCTGGAGTTTGACATGGTGATCCTGCCCAGCCTGGACGGCAGTTCCATGGACATGGCCCGCAGTGAAGAATATTTGGTTAGCCGGGACGGGTCAGGAGTGCGCTGGGTGCTGCAGACACCACCGCGTGCCTATGTGCAACTGGACAGCGTTCTCAGCGGCGAACTGAAGGAGAACAAACGGCGCACCGCTTTTGAATCTCTGTGCCGTCTGTATGTGGCGATGACACGGGCCAAGCGGGGGCTGTATTTCATTGCGGACAAACCCCCGGCCAAGGGCACGGCCTTGAAGGAATCCCGACTGCTGCGGGAGCTGCTGGGACGCACCGGCCAGCGGCCGCTGACCGCCGCTGAGGACAGCGTGGTGGAGTGGGAAACCGGCTTGCCGGAATGGTTCATGGAGCGGGCCGAGGAAACAGCGGTGCCGGCTGCACCGGAGCCTGCGGCTGTGCAGGAAGCGCTGGGCAAACTGCTCCGCCGAACCCAGCCGATGCCGCGCCGCAAGACTCCCTCAGGTGAAGAGAGTTTCAAGGTGCCGGGGAGCGCGCTGTTTGGCGGCGGGCGGGAGCCGGGGCGGCGGCTGGGCACACTGGTGCATGAGCTTTTTGCCGAGGTGGAATGGACTCCGGATCTGGATGTGCTGCGCCAGCAGTGGCTGGTCAAAGGGCTGCTGGACGAGGCGGAGATGCTGCAGGAAGAAGGACCGGCGGCCGAGGCGCTGGCGATGGTGACCGGTGTGCTGTCGTCTCCTGCCTGTGCAGCCGCCTTTGCGCGCCCTGGTCCGGATGCCGTGGTCTGGCGCGAGCGTTCTTTTGACCTCATGCTGGCCGGAGAGTGGATTTCCGGCACGTTTGACCGGGTGGTTCTCAACCGGGACGCCTCCGGCCTCTGCACGGAGGCCTGGGTGGTGGATTTCAAGACGGATGACCTTTCCGGCGGCGAAGCGGCCCTGGCTGAAAAGCTGGAGGGCTACGGCCCGCAGATCGCCCTTTACCGTCAGGCGATTTCCCGGCTGGCAGGCGTCCCTGCGGAGCATGTGCGATGCAGCCTGCTGTTCACGCGCGCATGCCGCCTGGTGGATTTGTAATGCCGAAGAAGGGCCGGTGCTTCAGAGCGCGGGGCGGATGACGACGATGTCTCCCAGCATCTGTTCCTGCTCCACCATGAGGTGGTTCAGCTTCATCAGTTCCAGCATGGCCAGGAAGGTGACGATGACCTCCACGCGGCTGGCGGCGCTGTGGAAAAGGGAGTCAAAGCGGACCTTGGTGCCGATGACGATGGCTTCAAGCAGATGCTCGATCTTGTCGGCCACGCTAAAACGGTCGCTGACGATCTCGCGGATGTTGGTGGTGTTCTCAAAGCGCTTGAGCACTTTTTGAAAGGCGCGGATGAGGTCGAAGATGCCCACCTGGCCCACCACGTCTGGCGCAGGGGCGGTGAGGTCCGGCAGTTCCGGCGTGGTGGCAAAGAACTCATCGGCCTTCACCTCCTGCGTGC
>DASWXG010000504.1:0-14953 GCA_036405615.1 Prosthecobacter sp.
GCTGGGCAATCTCCTCACGAGTGGCTTCACCCCGATCACAGGCTTTGATGATACGTTCGCGCAGATCCAGGGAAAGGGTGGCCATGTCCATGGCTAGCATACCTTCATCACGTAAGCTACATAATTATTTAAAATGCTCTAGGCATCTGTTGATTTTCAACGGCTTTCGACACGCCTGCATACCGGCGTTGGCGGGCAATGTTGCCAAAAGTGTTGGCAAATCTGTCACGCTCCGGAGCCGGGAGCTTATGGCATCCGCACCTCAGCCGTGGACAATAACCAGCAGGATCTGGGCTGGTACTACGACGACGGCTTTACACAGCACCTCCATCATCAATGCATCATAGAGCGCCAAGTTCCCTGGTGGGTACCTCGATCTCTCGCCGCTTGATGTCCCTACAGCCGCCAGCCATCACGGCTTCACTCGTGCCTTGATATCTGCTCCCAGTTTCAGATACCAAAACAAGGCGGTCTCCGGGCGGGTCTGGTCCGGGATGTTATCATAAAGATGGCGGTCAAAACCTCCTAGCTCGAAGCCATACCTCTCATAGAAGCGGCAGGCGGGGACGTTGTTGGTCTGGGTTTCGAGCCGGATGGCCGGAAGGTCTTGCTCAAGGGACCAACGCACGTCCTCGTCCAACAGAAGACGGGCCAGCCCCAGACGGCGGTGTGCGCGGTCCACAGCCAAGTCAGCCACCTCGGCGCAATGGTTCCAGGCCCGCGACATAACCAGATATGCAACAATGTTCCTGTGAGTTTCGTGGCGGATGACCGCGATCATGGACTGGCCCTCAGCGGCCATTCTGTCTTCTGCGGCCGGGTAGTGTTTGGCATAAGGGGCCACTGCTGCGACGGCCCCCAGGCCCGGTCCCTCGAAGGGAGCGACGGCTTCTTCGTTCACCTCAAAGGAGAAATCTGATGAGCTCAGCTCTGTGGCCGCAAGGGTTCTGACACGTTCGACACGCATGCATAAATCCTAGCGCGTAGCCGAATCCAGGAAACAGGAAGTTCCAGGCCGACCGGCGGTGTGCAGCGGCAGTTTTTCCCGCACGGTCACAGAGCCTCCCGCAACGCTTGCAGGTCCTGAAGCTGGCGGACCATCTGGTGAGCGACGGGTTTCTCGGGGACCTCAAAAGCGGCGCGGATGCGGTCCTTGGGCAGGCTGGAGATGCCGGCAAGCATTTCCACCAGAGCTTCGTCATCCTGATGGGCAAGATGCGGATGTTTGCGGACGGCGCGTGTGCGCACAACATCCCCGGCAGCGGTCAGCAGGATGCGTGACTGGCGGATGCGGTAGAAGAACTGGCCCAGCGCGCCGATGTGATCGGCAAAGTGGCGTGTCTCATGCAACACCGCCTGACGCAAAGGACCAAAGCGCGGCAAACTCCGCCAGAGCCAGATGGCAATGAGGAATACCAGCCCGACGACGGGCATCCAGGCACGCTTCCAAAGCAGTTCCCAAAAACTGCGCTGCAGGGAGACAATGAACTGCACCTCCTGGGAATCCTCCCCCACCAAAGCCAGCAGCCAGAGGGCGTGGTCGTTTTCATCCAGGTAGCGGCTGCGCAGTGGCCGCGCATGGTTCAGCAATGTCACCCTGCCATAGCCATGGACCAGGCTCAGGCACACGGCTTTGTCGGCCGTTCCACTGGCATACTCCGCCGGGCCCAGGGAGCGGTTGAGGGCAAAATGGAGCATGTCCGGGAAGTCCACCGCGAAGGTCTTTTTGCCCATGCGGATCTGGCTGCGGGTGGTGGGGACATCCCTGGGTTCTTCGATGCGCTTGACGACACCGTCCTTGTTCACCGTGTCCGGTTTCTCTTCCTCTTTGTCCGCCTCAATCTGCTTCTCCCGCTTGTCCTTTTCAAAACCTGCACTGAGCGTTTCCTTCAGCTTGTCCAGATCTCCCCAGCCGAGGACTGTGACGCCCAGGCCTTCGAGAACGGGGTCGGCGCGATCCTTGCTGCCCTCATACCCCAAGGTGGAGAGACTGCTGAAAAGGCCCCAGTCGTTGTAAGGGGCGCAACCGGCCATGGTGTAAATCAGGTGGCCGCCTTGGTCCACCCACTCCAGGAGCTGACGGGCACGCGCCTCCGGCATGCCCGACTCTCCAGACACCAGAATGACGCCGTTGGCTGAATCCGGAAAGGCCTTTAACACCGGCAGCCGCTGGGTGCTGTGCCCATAGGCTTCCAGAAGCTCCTGGGCGGCCAGGAACGGGTCGCTGCGGGCTTTGCCTTTGTACCCTTGCGGGATGGTGATCTCCTCCCAATGACCGGAGCATCCGGCCAGAAGCGGCATAACCAACAGCATGACAACCGCCCCTTTGACCGCGACAGCCGAGGACTGGCGTTTCCCAGCGGAGGCTGGTGGAAAAGGCCAGGTGGAACAAAGCCGGTCGAACTCCGGAGCCTGGGCCTCCCTGCCCGCATAGGCCGCCCGCACCCAGACCAGGGTGAGCTGGCGGAAGAAGGAGGTCACAGGGCCGTCTCCCGCCTGCGCGACATGCTGGAGGCAGTCGTCCTCCGTATCACTGTCGCGGATGGGCAGACGTTGTTGTTCCACGAGGCGGGACAGGCTGCCCCGGTAGAGAAGGCTCACCGCCTCGCGCAGGCGGCCTGCGGCCCAGGCGGCACGGGCGGCACCCACGATGTCATCTGGCAGGTTCTCACTGGCGATGTCCATACCCATGAGGATACGCGGACCTTGAGGGCCTGAGTTTTTCAACCCGCCGGAGTAGTCAAAGATATGGCGGTTCTGCATCGCCCAGCGGACGACAAAATAGATCAGCACACCCAGCAGGCTGATGCCGATTCCATAGAAGACCGGCCCAAGCCATTCCAAAGCGGGAGCGCCAGGACCTCCCGAAAGGTTGTCCGGCACCCACATACTTTGCGTCCGGCTGTGTTCCTTGAACTCTGGCCGGGACAACACCTCCTGGAGGGTGGCTTGCACTTCTTTGTCGTCATGCGGCTGCTGGGCATGCAGCAGTGCAGGTGCGCACACCAGCCAGAGCAACACCCCCAGCATAGCCGCCGGGCGGAGGCGCTCTGCCATGCGGCGGAAGGTCAGTTCAATGTCCCAACCCTCGATCTTGGTCCGGGAGTTGAGATAGAGCCCGAAACCGCCTCCCACATAGAAGGGTTCCACCAGCGTCATGGCCAGCATGTAAATCAGGTTCGTCGCCCACTGCTGGGCAGGAGTTACCTCCAGATAGGCCTCCGGATTTTGGAAGAAGTCCGACCAGTCCGGCAAGCTGTTGGAAGGGCCGATGTTGCTGACCAAAAAGGTGATGCCAAAAAACACAGCCAGTTCCAGCTTCACAAAGACCCAGGTGAGACTGGACCCGCTGCCGCCGCCATCGGTGGCCAGGGCTTTGAGGCGCCTGCCCACAGCACGGCCGCGCTGCCCCTCCAGCATCCATACTGGCAGGGCGAAACTGCGGATGAACGACAGCCTCCGGAACAGAAGCGCGGATAACAAAAAGCGAGACCATAGCCGGGGCCACTCCCGGAGACTTTGTTTCAAGGTGGGTCTGGCCCCAAAGGCCGCCCGGCTGAGGTGATACAGCGGCAGGCGGTCATACAAAGGCTTCAGCCACCAGACGGCAAAGCCAAACCAGCCCGGGTGATCTCTAAAGGCAACCGCCAGAAGAATCCAGAGCGGCATCACGGAAAGTAACCACAGCGACAGAATCTGGCCGTAGTCCCGGCGGACGAGAGTGCAACCAAGGTCCACGGCTTCCCAAGGCTGGCGCGGGCGCAAAGCAATGGTCAGGTCTTCAAGCCGCATGCACCCGCTCCTTTCCGCTGAAGAAGAGGTAACCCAAGGTCAGCAGCCACACCACGCCCCCCACGGAGTAGCGGACCAGCGGCGGAAAGGGGTTGGCCGACCAGAAACCTTCAATGACCGCGGCACAGGCGATCATGACCGAGGCGCCGGCAATGAGCACCAGCGCGCTGCGGCCACCGAGCACCAGGGAGGTTTTACGGTCATATTGCCCGGGCTTTACCAGCGAGAGGCCCAGGCGCATGCCGGCCATGCCGGAGATGACAATACCCAGCAGTTCCGGTGCTGAATGCCCGGCGACAAAGGAATAAAACGTTTCCGGATTGCAGGCGTGATGAACATAACCCGTCGCAGCGCCGATGCTGGCCCCGTTGAAGACCAGGAAGAAGATGGACCCCACCCCGCCCAGCAACCCACCGGCAAAAGTGCGCAGGCCGATGCCCACGTTGTTCCAGATGTAAAAGGCAAACATGCCGAAATTGGAGCCGAACTCCTCCCGCATGTAGTCGTAGGGGGATGTTCCGCTGCCATACATCTGCTCGAGCTGGATCATGCCATCAGGTCCCAGGATGGACATGGCCCACTCGGGATCAAACGGCGTCCAGATGGCCAGGAACAGAAATGGCAGCCAAAACAAGGACATGCAAAACAGGAACAGGCCGCGCTCCCGCCTGAAGGAGCGGGGAAACTCCATGAAAACCAGCATGGCCAGCCGCTCCCAGCCACCGCTGATCCGGCGTTCCAGTACCCGGTAGCCATGAATGGCGAGGGCGTTCAGACGGCCAACCAGACGGGGGCCATACATCCGGTGCTGGGCCACACTGAGATCATGGCAGGTCTGGCGGAAGAGCTGGGGCAGCTCCGCTGCGTCCGGCATGGTCTTGCTGTTCCCAGCCTCCACGCCTTCCAGGAGAGTTTGCAGCCGCTCCCAGCGCCCTTCGTTTTCTTTTTCGAACTGGGCCGGGGTCATGAGCGCGGAGCACTGGGGGTGGATTGGCCGCCATTTTGCAACCACAGGGCCATCCCCTGGGCGCGGCGCAGCCCTGCGGGACCGGATCTGCCAGTCAGCGGCTCGATGACATCTGCAAGTTCGATCCGGCGCGCCTCGGACCAATGCGGGGCCCGCTCCAGGAACTGCAACAGCGCGGCCTGTTCGGCCCTGGACAAAGCCGTCGGCGGAGCCACCGGCTCCGTCAAATAAGCGGCCGCTTCAGGGGACAAACTGGGTTTTGCCTTGGAGGGCCGGACGTCGGCGTAAATGACCACCGTATCGGCAACAAGGTCTCCCAGCCGCTGGAAGCGACGGGTGAAGAGGCAGCACATCAAACCAAACAGGTAACAGCCAGGCATAAAATCAATCACCCGCAAAAGGTTGCGAATGATGGACTGGGGCCACCGGACAGGGGCTCCGGAGACACTGGCAACCTTCAGCCCCATGAAGCGCTGGCCTGGTGTCGCGGCCCGTTTGCCCATCTCAAAAAACACATTGTAGAACCAGGACAGAAAAAACAGCCCCAGCAAGAACAGACCTTGGGCCGTCTGCTCGCCCAGTCCCGGCCCGATCACGGACACCAGTAACAGCAGAACGAGGATGAGGGCGATGAAAAGGATGAGGTCCAGCAGCCAGGCCACGCTGCGCGCTGCAGGGCCGGCCACCCGCAGGTGAATCTCCACACCGTCGGCGAGTTCCACGGGTTGGAGGGTGTCAGCAGGAAGGGCGGAAACCATGCGGGAGAATACGCCTGCGAATGAAGCGGCGGCCGTCTGGTTTGACAACTCTGGAATGCAGAAAGAAACCGGCCTCCGCTAGGCTCATCAAAAAGTTTGTTTACCGGGATGCCCGGTATCGGCCCGCCCCGCCATCCTTCACAGAGCCGGCCAAAAAAAATGCCTCTGCGTGTGCAGAGGCATTTTCAAAAAAGTCTTTCGGCCAAGCTGGCTTATCAGCCCACCAAACCCAGCTTCTCCAGCGTGGCACGGAGCTCGGCCACCTTGGCATCTTCCATCGGCACCATGGGGAGGCGCAGTTCGTTGGAGCAGTGACCGGCCAGGGACATCGCCGTTTTGATCGGGATGGGGTTGGTGGCCAGCTTCAGGAAGGCGGCGAACAGCGGATAATACTGCTGGTGGATGCCCAGAGCGCCCGCGTAGTCGCCCTTCAGCGCCAGTTTAACCATGCCGCTGATCTGCTTTGGAATCAGGTTGGAGGCCACGCTGACCACCCCCACGCCACCGACAGACATGAACGGCAAGGTCAGGCCGTCGTCACCGGACAGGATCTCAAAGTCGGGCGGGAGGATCTGCTTCATCTGGCTCACGCGCTCCGGATTGCCTCCGGCTTCCTTGATGGCGCGGACATTCGGGCAGTTTTCGGCAAGACGGGCCACGACATCCAGACCGATCTCGATCCCGCAGCGGCCCGGAATGCTGTACAGCATGATCGGCAGCTTGGTGTTGTCGGCGATGGCCTTGAAGTGCTGGTAAAGCCCTTCAGGGGTGGGCTTGTTGTAATACGGTGCCACCTGCAGGGAGGCGGTCGCCCCGGCGGCCTCGGCCTCCTGGGTCATCTCAATGGCCTCGCGGGTGCTGTTGGAACCCGTGCCCGCCATGACAATGCCGCGCCCTTTGGCAAACTCGACGCTGAGTTTCACCACCTGCTCATGCTCATCATAGTCCAACGTCGGGGATTCGCCCGTCGTTCCGCACGGGACCACGCCGGACACGCCGTTGTCGAACTGGAAGTCGATGAGCTTTTTCAGTGCTTCCTCGTCGAGCTTGCCGTTGCGAAAAGGGGTGACGATAGCGGTGTGGGTTCCTGCGAACATGAGGGGGTGGTGATAAAAGGAGAAGGAGTGAAACTGAAAACTGGGAATTGGAAACTAAAAATTTTAGATCGGGGGTATCAGTTTCCTTTTGGGTGATCGATACAGCGATTGAAAATTGATAACTGAAAACTGAAAATTTTAAATTGGCTGGGGATCAGGGGCGCTTTTTCGCAGCCGCGTTTGACTTGGCCGTGACCAAAGATTTGGCCGTAATGTTCATGAGCTCCGTGCATTCTTTGATCAGCGGATCCAAACGAGAACCGCTCACGCAACCTGACTTGACAGCCATCCTCAGCCAGATGCGGGATTCCCGGAGCTCTTTCAGGACGATCCCCAGTTTGTGGGTGAAATCCGCACGGCTTTCAGCGGCACAAGCTTCGCCATAGTTCGGGGCGGGAGAAGTCCCAGACCGGATAAGCTGGCCAGCGATATGTTTACCCATCCGGCTGTCCGGCAGAGCCTCCACGGCTGAGCCAATGCGAACTGCAAAATCCAGAAACCTCTCCTCCATGGCCTCCGCCAGCATCAACGAGGTCTGCCGGGGTTCCATTTTTCAGTTCTCAATTTTCAGTTTTCAATCGAAGGAACTGGAGATCAGATCTCCACCGCACCTTTGAACACAAAGTCCGCCGGACCAAAGAGGGTCACATCGGTGTATTCATGAGGGGCGGTTTCGGTGAAACCAACTTTGAGGGTGTCGCCGCCTTTGACGAGGACGGACACCGGGCTGGAGGCTCCGGTGAGTTCGTGATGGATGAGGGCGCAGGCGACCATACCTGTGCCGCAGGCCAGGGTTTCATCCTCCACGCCGCGCTCATAGGTGCGGATGGAGATGCTGCCCGGGGCCAGCACCTTGGCGAAGTTGGCATTCGTCCCCTTCGGCTTGTAGGCGTCGTGATAACGCAAGCCTGCTCCCCATTCGCGGACAGGGACCGTGTCGAGATTGTCCACAAACACCACGGCGTGCGGCACGCCGGTGTTCACGCTGTGAACGGTGAGCACATCACCCGCCACCGGAAGGTCCGTGCTGAGTTTCAGACTGTGCGGGGCGCTCATGTTGATGCGCACCTGGTCACCTTCAAACTCGGCGGAAATCAGGCCGGCCAGTGTTTCAAAGCGGATCTTGGAAAGCTTGTCCTCATGCAGCCGGTTGACGAAACGGCCAAAGCAGCGGGCTCCGTTGCCGCACATCTCGGCTTCGCCGCCGTCCGCGTTGTAATAACGCATCTTGAAGTCGGCACCATCAGTGGCGGGTTCCACACAGAGGAGACCGTCTGCGCCCACACCACGGTGGCGGTCGCAGACCTGGGCGATCTGTTCGGTGGAAAGAGACAGGGACAGGTCGCGGTTGTCCAGCATGACGAAGTCATTGCCAGCGCCGTTCATTTTCCAGAAGTTCAGGGTCATGGGAGGTGTTCGAGAAAGAGAGACCGTCAGGGAAAACGGCGGTCAAGCGGGTCAACAATCAAGGATGAGGGGATAGGCGAAAGGAGGTATCAGGAGAGGGCTTTGACAGCGGCGACCAGCGGTTGCACGAAGGCTTCCACCTGGGCGGAGAGATCGGCGGCAGCGCCATTCTTCTCGATGAGCTTTACGATGGCGCTGCCGACAACGACGCCATCGGCCATGCTGGCGACTGTGGCGGCCTGCTCGGGATTCGAAACGCCAAAGCCCACACAGACAGGCACTTCAGTGGCTTTTTTGATCACGGCCACCTGCTCGGCAATGCCACTGGCGATCTCCACCTGCGCGCCGGTCACCCCGAGACGGGAGACGTAATAGACAAAGCCTTCGGCATTCTTGGCAATGAAATCAATGCGGTCCTCGGGCGAGGTGGGGGCGATGAGCTGGATGTGGGCGAGGTCCGGCGCGGGTTTCAGTTCGGCATTCTGCAGGGCTTCTTCCGGCGGCAGGTCCAGCACCAGCACACCATCCACGCCGGCAGCGGCGGCATCCTGGTGGAAGCGCTCATAACCGTAAGTGTAGATGGGGTTCAGGTAGGTGAACAGAACCAGGGGAATCTGAGATTTGGTGCGCAGGGTGCGGATCATCTCCAGCACCTTCGGGAAGGTGGCACCAGCCTTCAGGGCGCGGTCGGCTGCCATCTGGTTCACCACACCGTCCGCGAGAGGGTCGGAGAACGGAACGCCGAGTTCCACCACATCCACGCCAGCCTTCTCCAGGGCAAGGACGATGTCCACCGTGACTTCCAAAGTCGGGTCTCCGGCACAGATGTAGGCGACAAAAGCACGCTTGCCGGTACGGCGAAGCTCGGCGAAGTGACGGTCAATGCGGTTGGTAGGTGCGGACATGGAGGGGAAAGTATCTAATGCGTCCCCGGGCACAGTGCAACCGCCCGGCGAAAACTTCACGGGGCACAAAAAGCGGAATGACGGCCATTCCCGGACGCATTGAAGCGTGCAGTGGCTCCGTTTTACCGGCTGCATATCATGAAATTCGCCCCTGCCCTTCTCCTCGCCTCATGGTTCAGCCTGTCCGTCCTGCCTGTCGCAGCGGCCGATGCGCCCCCGCCGCCCGGGTTCAAAGCGCTGTTCAATGGCAAAGATCTCACCGGCTGGTACGGGTTGAACCCGCATTCGGTGGTGAAACTGACCGGCGAGAAGAAAGACGCTGCCCTGAAAAAGATGCGGGAGGAATTTGCCCAGCACTGGCGGGTGGAAAATGGCGAACTGGTGAACGTGGGCACCGGCCCCTATGCCACCACCGACGCGCCTTTGGGCGACATCGAACTGCTGATCGAATACAAAACGGTGCCCAAGGCTGACAGCGGCATCTATCTGCGCGGCACTCCGCAGGTGCAGATCTGGGACATCAACCAGCCGGACGATGCCAAAAAGCCAGACCGCCACCCCAAACTGGGTTCGGGCGGCCTGTTCAACAACACTCCCAAAACTCCGGGGCGTGATCCGCTGGTGCTGGCGGACAAACCCTTCGGTGAATGGAACAGCTTCCGCATCCGCCAGATCGGCGACGTGACCTGGGTCTGGCTGAATGACAAGCTGGTGGTGGATGCCGCCAAGATGGAAAACTTCTGGGACAAGAACGCCCCGCTGCCCGCCGCAGGCCCGGTCATGCTGCAGACTCACGGTGGTGAGATCCGCTGGCGGAACATCTTTGTCCGCGAGATCGGAAAGGAAGAAGCTGCCAAGATCCTGGGCAAGTAGACCGGTTCTCGAAAAGAATGTCATTTTGAACCGGCGAGCGCAGCGGCCTCGATGGCAAGGAAAGCGCGCTGTCTGCTATTAGGAAATAACAGGCGAGCGCCTGACACAGCCAGTGAGGCCGCTCCGCCGTCCGGGTCAATGACAGAATTTCCGAGAGACGGTCTTAAAGGAGCGTAAACAGCCCGATAAAGCGCGTGCGAGATCACGCGCTTTTTCATCGTTGGAGGGGCGCATGATCCCGCGCCATCTTCTCATGATCGGTCTTCTGGCCCTGGCAACCGCCGTTCACGCAGCCGGGCCAAACGTCCTTTTCATCGCTGTGGATGATCTGCGGCCAGAACTGGGCTGTTATGGAGCAGCCCACATGCAAACGCCTCACATTGACCAGCTCGCGGCCAGCGGAGTGCTGTTTGAGCGCGCCTACTGCCAGGTGGCCGTGTGCAACCCCTCCCGCAACAGCGTGCTCAGCGGGCTGCGGCCGGACAGCACGGGCATTCTTGCCAACAACAAGTTTCTGCGGCCCACGCTGCCCTCTGTGGTGACGCTGCCCCAGCATTTCAAAACTCATGGTTATACCTCACTTTCCCTGGGCAAAATTTTCCACCACAGCAGCGCCGAGCCCGGAGATGATCCGCAAAGCTGGAGCGAGCCTTCCTGGTATCATGGCGTGCCCTACCGGCACTGGTTTTCCAAAGAGGCGGAAGAGTTTGTCCAAAAGCTGAAGAAGCTGCCGAAAAACAAACAACCCCGGCTCATCCGTCCCCTGCCCTTTGAAGCGGCGGACATGCCTGATGATGCCTATCCTGACGGACAAACAGCCCTGAAGGCCATCGAAACGCTGGGACGCCTGAAAAAGGACGGGAAGCCGTTTTTCCTGGGTGTGGGTTTTGTGAAACCGCACCTGCCGTTCACCTGCCCTCAAAAGTACTGGGATCTTTATCCCGAAGCCAGCATCCGCCTGCCCTCGAATGCCGCCCCGGCCCAGGAGGCTCCAGCACCGGCCTTCCATGACCTGTATGAACTGCGCACGTATGGCGGCATACCGGCCAAGGGAGACCTTGACCACGACACAGCCTTGAAACTCATCCGCGGTTACCGCGCCTGTGTCAGCTTCATGGATGCCCAGGTCGGCCGCGTGGTGGCTGAACTGGAGCGCCTGGGGCTGCGCGAAAACACGGTCATCGTCCTGTGGGGAGACCACGGGTATCATCTGGGAGAGCAGGGTCTGTTTACCAAAATGACCAACTTTGAAAACTGCACCCGCGTCCCCTTGATCGTAAACGCACCCGGCCATAAGACGGCCGGGCAGAAAAGCACGGCGCTGGTCGAACTGGTGGATCTCTATCCCACCCTTTCGCAACTCGCCGGCCTGCCGGAAAATCCAGGGCTGGAGGGAACCAGCTTTGCCCCGCTGCTGCAGAACCCGCAGCAGCCTTGGAAACAGGCGGCCTTCAGCGAATACCTGCGCCGGGGCCCTGGAAACATCAAGGGCCGCAGCATCCGCACCAGCCGCTGGCGCTACACGGAATGGAGCAACCCCAAGGGCGAGGATCTGGGCCGCGAATTGTACGACTACCAGAGCGACCCGCTTGAAACCGCCAGTCTGGCAGGCAAACCGGAACATGCGGCGATGGTCAAGGAACTGGCAGCCAAGCTGAAAGCCGGGTGGAAAGAAGCGCGGCCAGAGTAGCCCATGCGCCACCCAGGCCGCCCTCCTTCCGGGAAAAAGGGGAACCACGGTGCCAGTACAGCACGAAGAGACTGCAATGTTCAGCCCGCCCTCTTTGCTTTGTCTTGGCACGCGGCCCCTCTTGACTCCCTGCGTGCCCTGCCCATGAGTGCGGGCCTTCGATTTTCCTCAACCTTCTCCCTTCCATGAAACCCACACTTCTTATCCTCGCTGCCGGCATGGGCAGCCGTTACGGCGGTCTCAAACAGCTCGATGCCATGGGCCCTTCCGGCGAAGTGGTGCTGGACTATTCAGTTTTTGACGCCATCCGCGCAGGCTTCGGCAAGGTGGTGTTCGTCATCCGCCGCGATTTCGAAGAGCAGTTCCGCAACCAGATCGGCAGCAAGTTTGGCGACCGCATCCAGGTGGACTACGCGTTTCAGGACATCAATGACCTGCCCGCCGGATTCACCGTGCCGGAAGGCCGCACCAAGCCCTGGGGCACCGCCCATGCTGTGCTGGCCGCCGAGGGCGTGGTGAACGAGCCGTTTCTGATGATCAATGCCGACGACTTCTACGGCCGCGACGCCTTCGCCAAGATCGGAGCCGATCTTATCCAGGCCCGTCCTGAAGACGGCAAGAGCCACTACTCCATGGTCGGCTTTTACCTGAAAAACACCCTTTCCGACCACGGCAGCGTGGCCCGCGGCGTGTGCACACGCGGTGCGGACGGCATGCTCAGCTCCGTCACGGAGATGACCAAAATCTTCAAAACCGCCAACGGTGCAGAGAACCGCGAAAGCGAGCCGCCGCTCCCCCTGACGGGTGAAGAAGTCGTCTCCATGAACTTCTTCGGCTTCACACCGGACATCTTTGGCCACCTGCGCGCCGCGTTCACCAAGTTCTTGGAAACCAACGGCCAGGACCTCAAGTCTGAGTGCTATGTGCCGAAGGAAGTGGACGTGCTGATCCGCGACGGCAAGGCTGACGTGAAAGTGCTGGAATCCAACGATTCCTGGTTCGGCGTCACCTACCCTGAAGACAAGGCTGACGTCGTCGCCAGCATCCGCGCCCTGGTCGCCGCAGGTGCATATCCGGAAAATCTCTGGGCCTGATCCGTTCTTGTCGTGTTCAGAGGGTGAAGCTTTCCCCTCTGGACAATGACGGACGGTTGTGAAAACATCGTGGTGATCCGTGCCGCGCTCCGCTGCCCGGCTGAACTACCCCACTTCCCCTGTGACTGCCGCCTCTACGCTCACCAGCCCTGAAGTCGCCTCTCCTGCGGACCTGCGCGACGATGTTCTGAAAACTCTGCGGTGCATGATCCTTTCACGCATCCTGGAAGAAAAACTCGGCAGCCTCTACCGTGCGGGCGGCCGCATCGTGGGCGGTGTCTATCTGGGCCGCGGCCAGGAGGCTTTCAGCGCCGCAGCAGGCATTCATCTGCGCTGGGGCAAGGACATCTACGGCCCCCTCATCCGCGACCAGGCCGGCCGCATCGCCTATGGCGAGCCGGTGCTGGACACCATGCGCACCTACCTGGGTGTGGTCACCGGCCCTATGCGCGGCCGGGATGGCAACATCCACCGCGGGCGGCCCAAAGAGGGCTACCTCGCCATGATCTCCCACCTGGGCAGCCTTTTGTCCGTAGTGGCAGGCGGCCTCTTTGCCCGCCGTCTGAAAGGCACGCTGGGCGACACCGTCGGTGCCACCAGCATTGGTGACGGTGGCACCTCCACCGGTGCCTTTCATGAGGGCCTCAACATGGCCGCTGTGGAAAAACTGCCTCTCGTGGTCAGCGTGGCCAACAACCAGTTTGCCTACTCCACCCCCACCGCCCGGCAGTATGCCTGCGAAAACCTGGCCGACCGCGCCCGGGGTTATGGCGTGGAGGGCTACAGCATTGATGGCACGGATCTGATGGCCTGTGTCGCCACTTTCAGTACCGCCTTTGCCCGGGCACGCGCCGGACACGGCCCGCAGATGGTCGTCGGCACCCTTCTCCGCCTCGGCGGCCATGGTGAGCACGATGACGCCTCCTACATCCCGGATGCGGCCAAGCACAAGCATGAGGCGCGGGACTGCATCGAGGTGGGCAAGCGCCAGATCCTGGAGCACGGCTGGGCTACAGAAGCGGACATTCGTGCCTGGGAAGAGGAAGCCCGCCGCGAAGTGGAGGCCGCCCAGGCCATCGCCAGCAAAGAACCCACCCCTGACCCCTACCGGGAAAACTGGCACGCGCTGTCCACCAGCGCGCTTGTCGAAGGACAGCACGGATGAGCATTACCTATCTCGAAGCCATTCGCGAAGCCCAGTATGAGGCGCTTCGCTCCGACCCCAACGTCTTCCTTTACGGCCAGGACATCAGCACCTTCGGTGGTGCGTTCAAGGCCACCAAAAACCTCAGCCGCGAGTTCCCCGGCCGGGTGTTTGACTCCCCCATCAGCGAAGATGCCATGATCGGCATGGCGGTGGGTGCGGCTGTGGAAGGCGCGCGACCCATTGTGGAGATGCAGTTCGCCGATTTCTCCTCGGTGGGTTTCAACCAGATCGTCAACCAGGCGGCCACGCTTTACTGGCGTACCAACACGCCCTGCCCAGTCACCATCCGCCTGCCTTCCGGCGGCACCGCAGGCAGCGGCCCTTTCCACAGCCAGAGCATGGAAAGCATCTATGCCCATTATCCAGGCATCGTGATCCTCACACCGGCGACGGTGGAAGATGCCTACTGGATGCTGCTGGACAGCGTGAAGCTGAACGATCCGGTGATCTTCTGCGAACACAAGTTTCTCTACTATCACCTCAAGTCCGAAGGCTTCGGCGACGCCCTGCCCATCGGCAAAGCACGCATTGCCCGCCCGGGGCGGGATGCCACCGTCGTGACTTACAGCGCCATGCTGCATGAGGCGCTGAAATCCGCCGAGGAGCTACAGATGGACGGTTACCAGGTGGAGGTGGTGGATCTGCGCAGCGTGAAGCCCATGGATACGGATACCATCCTGGCCTCCGTCTCCCGCACCGGCCGTCTCCTGGCGGTGGGCGAGTCCTTCCCCTGGGGCGGTGTGACAGCGGAGATCATCGCCCGTGTCAGCAGCGAGGCCTTCCACATGCTGGATGCGCCGCCCATGCGCCTGAACAGCAAGGACACGCCGATCCCTTACCACCCCAATCTGTGGAAGAGCCACCGGCCGACCACGCACAGCATCACCGCTGCGCTGCGGGATCTGCTGCGCTATTGACGGAGGCCTTCGCCGTTTTTTAAACGGTCCCGCTTTTCTCACCTGCATTTTTCTGCCGTCCTTGTTGCCAGGGACGGCAGTTCTTTGTTCTCTGCACGCAAGCAAGCGCCTGCTACCGGCGTTGTTTCCACCCTTTTTCTCATGATGTTCCGTGTTTTTCTCACCTGCCTTCTGGCCAGTTCTGCCGTGGCCGCTCCCGTATCTCTTTTTGACGGCAAGACCTTCAAAGGCTGGGATGGCGAAACC
>DASWXG010000505.1:0-6020 GCA_036405615.1 Prosthecobacter sp.
GAAGGCCTCGTGGCTGCTGCCGGCCTGGCTGCCAAGTAAGCCGGCGTGCGCCTTTCTATCCCGGACTGAATGTCTTGTACAGGCAGTCCGGAGATGGGCATTAGCGTTGCCCTGGGGCTGCAAACTCCAGCAGACCCTGGCTTTCTCTCAGGGCTGTGGCTGCGGCCTGCAGAGGTTCGGACAGTGATTGAGAAGCGGCTGCGAGAGACTTCAGTTCGTTGGCCGTCACCTCTGGATTTTTTTCGAAATTGGTTAGGCTTTGCAGAGCTTGCGCGGCTTCCGGAGGACTTTGATGCGCGGCTGCGGCTGCTTGCAGCCCGGCGATGGCATGGCCCAGATTCAGGGCTGCCAGAAGTCCCCGGGGCGCGGCGTCTCCCAATTCACCCGCGCGGCCCAGATGGACCGACAGCCGCATGAGCTGGCGGGAGGTGTGAGGGTGCCATTCCGGTTGTGGATGGTGCAGCAGGCGGTGCAGATCCTGCACAATCTCCCGGGCTGCCCTTTGCGCCTGCCGCAAGGGCTGGCGGGGCAGAAGCCGGAAGCCCCCGGTCACCACAACGGCACCGGTTATCAAACAGGCGGCATCGGTCCAAATGCTAACAGGGAGTGCGGCCGGCATGCCGGCCTGGCTGGCAAACATGAAACACATGGTGCCTTCGAGTCCTGAATCGGCGAGGCGTTTGCTGGCCCGGGCAAGGCTGCCGATGAACATGAAGGGAAGCACTGAAATGACCAGTTGCGGCAGGGTGCTCAGGTGAGGCTGAATGGCCAGGCGGTAAAAGACAGCGGCCAGGGTTCCGGCCAGCACTCCCTTCAGGATCTTTGGCGCGAGAGCCTGAGGAAGGGGGACCGAACTGAGAATGAGGGAGAAAATCGTGATGCCGATGGCCGTGAGGAGGGCGGCATGAGAGCGCGTCTCCAGGCCGGTCAAGGCGGCGATGAAGGCCAGTGCCCCGCACAGCAGCCCCATTTGCCAGGCCAGGGCGGTGTTTCTGTGGGGCGCCAGATAGACCGCTTTTTTCCGGAAGGACCTGGCATCTGCCTCAGAGGGTTCCAGGCGAAGCGTTTCATCCGCCTGGCGCAGGTTTTCCAAAGCCTGGCTTAGCCGGGCAGGGGCGGACAGAGGGGGAAAGGCAAGCTCCCTGGGCATTTCCACGCTTTCAGTGGTCTGGCGCAGCCGTTCGGCCAGGGAAGCTAGCGATTGGGCCAGAGGAGAGATTTCGTCAGGCTGATTCCGACTGGCCATTTGTCCATGGACGGCTCGCGCCGCGGCCATCACTTCCATGGAGGCAATCACCAGAGCATGCACATGGTGCAGGCGGCGGTAACCTTCGATGGATCCTGCTGACACCAGACTGGCGGAGGCATCCACGTCGCTCATTTCCACCAGCAGCTTGCGTTCGTCCTCGTCGCTCGCCCTGCCTTCCAGAACGGCCACCGCAAAGCCCACGGCATCCGCCGCCAGTTGCCGGACTTTTTGATAGAACACCTGTCTTCCTGAGGCCGGGGTGAAGAACCCGGTCACCAAGGTCACTGCCACTACGCCGATGAGTGTGCATTCCACCCGGGCAAGGGCGCGGTCCATGGAATGCATGGGGTCCAGGGCCGCTGGCAGAATGACAATGGCGGCCGTGATGCCGCCCATGAGTGCTCCATAAGCATGTACGCCACGCAACAAATGAATGCCGGCAGCACAAAGCCCGATCCAGGCGGCGAACCCTGCCAGCTGCCAGTGCGCCTGGGAGGTGATGTGCAACAGCAGAAACCCGACCGCCACGCCAAGCAGCGTGCCGAGGATGCGGAAGAAAGCGCGCTCCAGCAGGAGGCCCCGCGTAGGCTGCGCCACCACCCAGATCGGCATGGCGGCCCAGTAGGCATTCTGGACATGAAAGGCCGCCGCAACGGCAAAGGCCAGTCCCGCAGCCAGGGTGAGCTGCAAGGCGTGCACCACCCCGGAGCGGTCAAGTTCAAACCGCTCGGCCAGGAACTTCATCAACGGCATGGAATGTCATACGACTGCCGGGGGCCAATGACGGATGCAAGCCTTCATTTATAGCAGCCGATGTGACTGCTCAATCCAGGCATGTACCCGTGGGTAGTCTGCGAGATTAAAGGTTCCAATTCATCCACGGAAACGCTTCGGACGAGTTCGGAGTGGTCACCGTCTGTCCGTTCCAGCCCTTCTTCAAGCCAGCCCAGAGATTGTCGGAGCGCGGTAAAAAGCTGCATGGCAATCCCGACACGGGCAATCAAGGCTGTAAGCTCGTAAGCGTCACAGCAAGCGCCTGCTGAAGCTGGTTGACGAAGTGTGCTGAGAGCTACGCGGCTTTCTGCTTCGACTTTTGAGCCTCGGCCCAGGCTTTTGGCGTGACGTCTTTGACCTGCTTGTTCGTCATGCTCGGCAGGCGGGTCAGCACGTCGCGCAGATACGCCCAGGGATCCAGGCTGCGGGCGCGGCAGGATTCGATGATGGTGTAGAGAATCGCACTGCGCTGGCCTGCTTGTGCATCACCGATGAACAGCCAGTTCTTTTTGCCGATGGCAGTGGGACGGATCGAGTTTTCCACCGGGTTGTTGTCGATCTCCACACGCCCGTCATTGGCATACACTTCCAGCATCGGCCACAGGCTTAACGCATAGTCCACGGCCCGCCCAAAGGCGCTTTTGGGCAGGTGACGGCGGCTGAGTTTGAGTCTTCGCAGAGCTTGGTGCAGGCGTGCGATGATGGGGCGGCTTTCGGCTGCTCGCACGGCTTGCCTTAACCTTGGGCCGGCCCGGCTCTCCTTCAGCCGCGCTTCGATGCGGTAGAGATGGCCGATCTGCAACAGCACCCAGCCTGCCTGCTGCTGGGTGCTGTCTTTGGCCTCGTAAAACTTCCGCCGTGCATGAGCCCAGCAGCCTGCCAGCACGAGGTCTTGGCCCTCCCGACTGCGGACGTAGGCTGGATAGGCGGCGTAGCCATCGCACTGCACCGTGCCGGTGAAGTCTGCGGGGATGATGTTATCCAGGCAGGCGGCGCCACGTGTGGTCGCCCAAGTAAAGCACACGTCGGCTCCGGGCCGTTTGCAAGTCCACGGGCAACCTTGTTTGGTCTGGCCGTGGCCGGGGCTTAAATACGCCACCGGCGTTTGCTTCGCGCTGCCCCACAGCGCTCATCCCTTCGGGACAGCCTTCGGCTGGCTACCTCGCTCCGCTCAGAGCGTCAATTTGCACATAACCTGCGGACATCACGCTGCTGCGGATGTGATTATAAACCGGGGTGAGCCAGTCGGCGGCCAGGGCCAGCCAGCGGGCCATGCTTTGGCGCGGGATGTCCACGCCATGACGGGTGGCGTAAATCTGCTCCTGCCGATACAGTGGCAGGTGGTCGCAGTACTTGCCCACGATGATGGCCGCCAGCAGACCGGGGGCAGCAAGGCTGCGCTCCTGCAAGGTGGTCAAAGGGGCGATGATGGGCGGCAGATGTGGCGCCTCCCGCTGCACATACTTGCGTCGGATGATCCTGCGGCGCAGGAACTTGGCCGGTTCATAGTCGAGCTGCTCGGTGACTTCCTCACCCATGCAGCGCCAGGCTTCAGGAGCTGCTTTGACAGGCTCAGGTTCGATGACTTCTTCCACCAGGGGCAGGTGCTCAGGCATCCTCGCCTCACGCTCCTTGCGCCGCTTTTGGGGTTTGGCCGACTCCGCCTGCTTTTCCAGTTCAGCCTCCAAGACGCCGGGGTTTGCGCTGGAGGCCGGGTCTTTTTTTTGCCCCGTCATCCCCCTGCAAAAGCAGCATCAGTTGCGTGTCATCCATCGCCTCGCTGCTGCGTCCAAAGACGCGTCTGACCCAAAGATCGATCTTCTCTCTCAGCAGCTTGTTTTCCGCCTGCAATGCCGCCACTTCTTCAGTGAGGCGGGATTCAAGAGGTGTCATCAGCGGCGGGTTGAACGGCGGTTAAAACGCAGCCGCGCAAAGGACTTCTATCAAGCTTTGTGCCTCTTCCTTCAATCCCGCTGATACCACGGACGCATGGCGGCCCCCTTCAAATCAATGGCATCGGTGAGCATCGCAAAGGCCTCCGGGCCAGGCGCATCTTCGCTCCTTGGATCTCCCCAGGCTTCGGCCAGGAGAACGTGCCCGCCTCCAGCCGCTTGGTCATCAGCCACAGGCCCGTGCCGTCAAAATAAAGCACCTTCAGCCGCGTGTGCCGTTTGTTGCTGAAGACAAAGAGCGCTCCGCTTTGGACTTCCTCCTTGAGCCTCTCGCCCACCAGACCGGTGAGCCCTTCAAAACCCTTGCGCATATCACAAGGCTCCAGCGCCACAAAGACCTTCAAACTGCCCGTGAAGCTCAGCATGTCGAAGCAGCGTTAAGGGCCCAGATGAGTTGCGCAGCCAAAGGGATGTGAGCCGGACAGTGAAGATGCAGCTTCACTCCCGATGGCAACTCCATGACCAGAGCCACTGTCGCTTGGCTTGGGAGTGTTCCAAGCGCGCCGGCAGAGATCACGGCCTCCACAAAAGCCACCTGTTTGGCGGGTTGTGGCTTCCGGATTGGATTCCCCATACCATGCTTGCGTCGCCAAGTCACAAAGGTTTGGCAGTTGATCCCAGCCATCGCCGCAAAGCGTGGCCCCGACAAGCCGCTGCGCTCATACTCCCTCACCACGGCAATCTGCCGGTTCACCGGTGTTTGCACACGCCCTGCTTTATCACTCTTCAAAACCATCGCCTCTTGGTTCATAGAGCCTCATACTTGACCACCTATGACCTCTATGATGCCAGCTCCTTCATAGGCCACCCCGCGTGACGCTTACCCTCCATATGCAGGTCAATGCGGTCCAGCAGCGGACCGCTGATGCGCTGGCGCTACTTTTGCACCATGACCGAACTGCAGCGGCAGGCCACCTTGGGATTCCCATACTGTCCCCAGGGACAAGGGCTTTAATGACTGCAACTTTGCGCAAGACAAATTCACGCCTGCCCACCGAGACCTACCGGATCGTACATCGCCTCACGCCCAAAGCCTGGGTAGCTGAACATAGAGCTCTCAACCAATCGCAAGCAATGACCTATGCGGCACCGCGTGGCCGGATCTGTCATCTTCCAAGAAAGGGGGCTGCGTTTGACGGATACCATTGGCCCATCTGCTTTCAAGATAGGCTGCAAGCATCATTAATTAAACTTTTTAAGCAAAAGACTGTAGTTAACTTTGGCGCATTTGTCTTTTGGATCTTTTAGAATAGCTTTTTCATAATAATGCTTTGCCCAGTGAAGCTTACCCAGCCTATCTAAGGCGAGTCCTAAAGTACCAATTGCTTGCTGCGAATCCGGTGTTATGCGCAAGCAATGCACGAGACATTTAACACTCTCCTTTAATTTCTCTTTATGCATATATTCGAGAGCGAACTCCCAATGCACTTTATAGAGAGAACGGATATTTGAACGGTTTAGCCGATAGCAATCCTCACAAATCGACAATTCGGCTCCATCTAAATCGACCATTATCCAAGCATTCGAAAAACTAGGCATTGATATTCGGGGGCCATCCTTAGAATGCCAGACCTCATTGTCAGTAGAATGGAAAGTTAGGCGGCATAAGCTGCATTTAAAGAATTCTGAATACATTTACCTTCCTTCTTCAAGTTTGTTGACTACCCATAATCCAAAAGTAGGGCCGAACATTTCACTCGCGGCCTTTCCAGCATCAGTAATAGCGGAACTACAGTCGATATCACTACCTGATCTTCTCGAAATTTCGTACATTTCTAGCGCGTTACCTAAACTACGTCCCGCCTCTTCATCGGCATTAACAGAGGCGACTAAAAACAAAACCCCTAAGACACCTACTCCGTTAATCTTGGCACGTATGTTTGGGGAGCTGATTTGATTATTAACTGCTTTCTTAAATTGCTTCCCGAACTTATTACCTGCACTTGATACATTTCCATTCTTATCCATTATCTTATTGCAACTGGGGAAATATTTTTGACCATCCGGTCCATGCAAATGACGGCCCATGTCTTGCCCTGATTCAC
>DASWXG010000506.1:0-6853 GCA_036405615.1 Prosthecobacter sp.
CAGGGGACAAAATCGCCGTCCTTGCCCAGCTGTTCCAGAACAGCCTGGCCCATGCGGGTCATGATGCGCATGGAAACCACCACATACGGAGAGTCGGTGATCTCAACGCCGATGACGGAGAAGGGGGAGCCCAGAGGACCCATGCAAAACGGGACCACATACATCGTCCGCCCTTTCATGCAGCCTGTGAACAGGCGGCTGAGGGTGGTCTTCATCTCGGCCGGTGGTGTCCAGTTGTTGGTGGGGCCGGCATCGCGCTTGCGGGCGCTGCAGATGAATGTGCGGTCTTCCACACGAGCTACGTCATTGGGATCGGAGGAGGCGAGGTAAGAGTTCGGCCGCTTTTCGGGATTCAGCTTCTTAAAAGTACCGCTGGCGACCAGGAGGCCGCAAAGCTCATCGTACTCCGACTGGGATCCGTCACAAATCCGCACATGTTCAGGCTGGCAGAGGGAACGGATCTCTTCGATCCACGACAGGAGTTTGGGATGGTCTGTCATAGCTGGGTTGGTAGAAGCCTAACACGCAGATGCCGTGCCTAAATCGGTTTGTTTGTGTGGAAGTTGTGACCCGGCTTGGATCACTTCGGCTAACGCCTCAGTTTCAGCCCTTGCAAAGTCAGGACAACACCTGCGGCAAAGTGGGTGAGCAGCACGATGATGCCCAAAAGAGGCGTGGCGAACCAAGTGCGCACCAGATGCGTGAGGGGCTCATACACAGGGGTGCCCACCAGGGTGTCCATGCCGCCTGACCATCCATAATAGGCGGTGATGAGCGGGTGCAGGATGCCACCCAAAACCCTCGGGAAACCGAGCAGAGCCCCGCAGAGAATGACATTTGTGTAAGCCAGCATCCAGGCGCGGCTGTGGGAACGTTCGGCAGAGCAACTCCAGGCCGAAATCGCGAGGCTGAGCGAACCAAAGGCGATGCCGGTCAGGGACAAAAGAATGAGGCGGGGAAGGAGATAGCCGGGCAGCCCGGCGGTAATGATTTCCACGGCCAGACCCAGCCACAGGCACTGGGCCAGGATGACCGGAAGCACATAGCCCAGCTTGCCCAGGAGGTAAGCCAGAGGGCGCACGCCCGCAGATGCTTCGCGGCGGTAGATGTCCCGTTCTCCGGCGATCTCCTTGGAAGCATTGCGAACGCCAAACCCTACCGCCAGCAGTATCTGCAGCAGCCAGGCCATGGCGCAGGTGTAGGCAGCAGGCCAGAGCGTGTCCGGGGTGGTGTCTCCGCTGTTTATCTTGCTCAAGTAATGGCTGTTGGGAAGAATCAGCAAAACAGCCACAAGCGGCGGCAGCACCAGGTGAGCCAGATGCTGGATCCACTCGCGTCGCGTGCGATACATGAGGGTCCAGCGTCGCTGGATAAGATGCTTCGTTTGTTCGGCCAAAGAGGGCAGAGGCGCAGCTGCGGGGATTGGCTCCGCTGCAGGTGGTGGTTCTGCGGGTGGCTCCGCCTTCTTCTCATTGGCAGGAAGAGTGATCCGCTGGGAGTCAGTTCCGTCCTCCTCATCATCCGGTGCTTTCAGGGATTCTCCGCTGTTTCCCAGCTTGAAGGCATTGTAGTAGGAGTCACGGTGGCGCATCCAGGACTCTCCCCAGCGCGAGGCGGGGCGTTTGGCCAGGCGCGGATACAGTTCCTCGATGGACTGGATGCTGAAGTAGTGGCTCACTGCGCGGGCCGGGCCGTGGAAGCAGACATGCCCTTCATGCAGGATGACAACTGTGTCATAGGCGGCGAGATTGGCCCCTGTCTGGGTGGCATGCACCACGATGCGGGAGGGATGGTCGGTGGTGACGAATTTCAGCAGCGCGGCCATTTCGCTCTGGGACTTTGCGTCGAGCCCGTCCGTGAATTCGTCGCAGATCACCAGGGACGGATTGCTGACCAGTGCGAGGGCCAGCTTTAACCGGCGGCGCTGGGTGGCAGCCAGAGTGCTGACGCGGTGGCTGGCCACATTTTCCAGTCCCACTCCCACCAGGAGGTGGCTGGCGCTGTCCACCCTCTGTTCGGCAGTTTGTCCGCCTACCCGCAGCATCAGCGCGCTCATGACGCTTTCGCGGACGGTCAGCTTGTCTTGCAAAACATTGTCCGCCGACGGGACATACCCGACCTGGTTGGGGTGCAGCGGGCCTTGGGAAAGATCCTTGCCATGGAAGAGCACGGTACCGCCGCCTGGCGGTCTCAGCCCGGCCAGGATGTCCAGCAGCGTGCTCTTGCCGCTGCCTGCGGCACCAATGACTGCCAGAAGGTGGCCCGCAGGGACATGAAAGCTCACGTGGTCCAATGCTGTCAGGGCCTCACGCCCGGGGCGGGAGAAGATGTGCGAGACACTGATGAGTTCGAGCATGGGCGGATGAAAGCGGAGAACCGGCAGCACACAACCGACAAAGTAAGCACTTGCGCAGGCGGGGGCGGCACCCGCATGCTGGCGCTGCTATGCGCCGTCTTTCGTTTTTTGCCTTTTCCTTTCTTGCCGCCGCGACCGCTGCATCCGCTCTCACTGCGGATGGCAAGCACAAACTGGTCTTCATCGCCGGCAAGCCTTCGCACCCTGCTGGCATGCATGAGTTTCGAGCCGGGGCGTTGCTGATCGAGAAATGCCTGGCCGCAGTCCCAAACCTGGTGGTGGACCGGCATGACATGGGCTGGGTCAAGGATGAGGCCACTTTTGCCGATGCGGATGCTGTGGTCATCTATGCCGATGGCGGCAAGGGGCATCCGGCGGTGCAGGGGACCCATCTGGAAACGCTGCGAGGGCTGATGTCCAAGGGCGTCGGTTTTGGCTGCATGCACTATGGCGTGGAAGTCGTGCCGGACCTCGGTGGCAAAGAATTCCAGCAATGGCTGGGCGGGCATTATGAAAACGCCCACTCCTGCAACCCCATCTGGGAGCCTTCTTTCAAAAGCTTTCCTGAGCACCCCATCACCCGGGGGGTGAAGCCGTTCCAGATCGAGGACGAGTGGTATTTTAACATGCGTTTCCGCCCGGCATTTGGGGAAGGAATTGCCGCTGCCGCGGATGGCAAAACCCAGTTTGTACCGATCCTGACCGCTGTTCCTTCCGACGCGACCCGCGACGGTCCGTACGTCTACCCCAAAGGACCGTATCCACACATCCAGGCCCAGAAAGGCGAGCTGGAATCCATGATGTGGGCGGTGGAGCGTGAAGATGGCGGGCGCGGTTTTGGGTTCACCGGCGGCCATTTCCACAAGAACTGGGGCAACGACAACTTCCGCAAAACCGTTCTCAACGCATTGCTGTGGGTGGCCAAGGTGGATGTTCCTGCTGATGGAGTCGCTTCGGCAGTCACTGAGGAGGAGCTTTCCCAGAACCTGGATCCCAAACCCGCGCCAAAGCCGAAAAAGACTTCCATGGAGACGCCACGGGCTTTTCAGCGCATGGCCAGCAACTGAGGGCCTGATAGCTTAAAATAGAGGTTGTTTTTTGCGACGCAGTCTCGTCTGGGGCGGGGCTGTGTCGCATCTTTGTATCTGGTTGTGCTAAAACCTTCTGTTGCCCTTGAAAACCTGCAAAAAGCTGGTGTTTTTTGTGCTCCCTCCGCTATCCCTGACCGTCACCCGATGAATACCCTCAGCACCTTCACCACTGGCTCCGGCTCGACCGGCAAATTTTACTCCCTGCCTGAACTCGAGAAAATCGGTGCTGGTCCAGTATCCAAACTGCCGGTTTCCATCCGTATCGTGCTGGAGTCCCTGCTTCGCAATCTGGACGGCAAGAAGGTGTTTGAGCAGGACGTGAAGAACCTGGCCAACTGGAATGCCAAGAATCCGGGTGACTATGAAATTCCATTCACCGTGGCGCGCATCGTCCTTCAGGACTTCACGGGTGTGCCGCTTCTGGTGGATCTGGCCGCCATGCGCAGCGCCGTGGCCAAGATGGGCAAGAACACCAAGATGATCGAGCCCCTGGTGCCTGTGGACCTCGTGGTGGACCACAGCGTGCAGGTGGACTTCGCCGGAACCCAGGCGGCTCTGAACCAGAACCTGGCTCTTGAGTTTGAGCGCAACCGTGAGCGTTACGAGTTTCTGAAGTGGGGGGAGCAGGCTTTCGATACCTTCAAGGTGGTGCCTCCGGGCATTGGCATCGTTCACCAGGTGAACCTGGAATACCTCGCCAAGGGCGTGCTGGAAAAAGACGGCGTGTTTTATCCGGACACCCTCGTGGGCACGGATAGCCATACCACGATGATCAACGGCCTCGGTGTGGTGGCCTGGGGCGTGGGCGGCATTGAAGCCGAAGCCGGCATGCTCGGCCAGCCGGTGACCTTCCTGGTGCCTGAAGTCGTGGGCGTCTACCTTACCGGCAGCCTGCGCGAAGGCGTGACCGCTACCGATCTCGCCCTGCACTGCACCCAGATGCTGCGCAAACACGGTGTGGTGGGCAAGTTTGTCGAATTCTACGGCCCGGGTGCTGAAAGCCTGCCGCTGCCAGACCGCGCCACCATCGCCAACATGGCCCCCGAATACGGTGCTACCATGGGCTTCTTCCCGATTGATGAAGAGTGCGTCAACTACCTGCGTGGCACCGGCCGCAGCGAAGAACTCTGCACAACCTTCAAGAACTACTACACCGCCCAGGGCATGTTCGGCATTCCGAAGAAGGGCGAGATCGAGTTCTCCAGCGACCTGTCTCTGGACCTCGGCGACATCCAGCCTTCCGTCGCCGGACCGAAGCGTCCGCAGGACCGCATCACGGTGGAAGCTCTCAAGACCACCTGGAACGACATCCTTACCAAGCCCACCCCTGGCGGTTACGGCAAGACCCCCGAACTTCCCGTGGGCGAAGCTCCGGAAGTTCCTGCCACCCTCGACTCCGTTCCAGATGGCAGCGGCGTGACACGCGCCTTTGGTGCCCAGGAAGGCGTGGTGACTGAAGATGCCGACAAGGCTGCCTACCCGCTCTATGAAGTCAGCGTGGACAGCAAAGGTGGCGAGAAGGATGTCATCAGCCACGGCAGCGTGCTCATTGCCGCCATCACCAGCTGCACAAACACCAGCAACCCGAGCGTGATGCTGGCCGCTGGCCTCCTGGCCAAAAAGGCCAACGCGAAAGGCCTGACGGTGAAGCCTGCGGTGAAAACCAGCCTTGGCCCCGGCAGCCGCGTGGTGACGGACTACCTCAACAAGACCGGCCTCCAGGTCGAACTCGACAAGCTGGGCTTCCAGACCGTCGGTTATGGTTGCACCACCTGCATCGGCAACTCCGGCCCTCTTGACGCCGGTATTGAAGACGTGGTGAAGGCTGAAGACATCGTGGCTGCCAGCGTGCTGTCCGGCAACCGCAACTTCGAGGCCCGCGTGCACCAGAGCATCAAGGCCAACTTCCTCATGAGCCCGCCGTTGGTGGTGGCCTACGCCATCGCAGGCACGGTGGACATCGACCTCAGCAAGGATGAAATCGTTGCCGGTTCCGGCGTCTACCTCAAGGACATCTGGCCTTCCCTCCAGGAAATCCAGGACGCCCTCAAAGCCGCCCTGTCTCCGGAAGTCTTCCGCGCTCTCTACACCGACTTCGCCAGCCAGAACCCGAAATGGAACGAGATCCCCGGCTCCACCGGCCTCGTCTATGGCTGGAACGAGAAGAGCACCTACATCCAGCATCCTCCGTTCTTCGAGGATTTCAGCATGGAGCCTCGCGACATCACGGAAATCGTCAGCGCCCGCCCGCTGGGCATCTTTGGCGACTCCGTCACCACGGACCACATCAGCCCCGCCGGTGCCATCAAGAAGACCAGCCCTGCCGGCCGTTTCCTCGGCGAAAACGGTGTCACGCAGGCTGATTTCAACAGCTACGGCAGCCGCCGCGGCAATGACCGTGTGATGACCCGCGGCACCTTTGCCAACGTGCGCATCAAGAACCTCATGCTCGGCGGCAAAGAAGGCGGCGACACGCTGCTGCAGCCTGCCGGGACCGAGATGAGCATTTACGATGCTGCCACTGCTTACCAGGCCGCAGGCACGCCGACCATCATCATTGGCGGTGAAGACTACGGCATGGGTTCCAGCCGTGACTGGGCAGCCAAAGGCACACGCCTTCTCGGTGTGAAAGCTGTCATCACCAAGTCCTTCGAGCGCATCCACCGCAGCAACCTGGTGGGCATGGGCGTGCTGCCTTGCAACTTCAAGGACAAGGCCGACTACGACAAGGTGAAGGACCTCAGCGATGCCACCTTCAGCATCCTGGGCATCTCCAACAACACCAAGCCGCAGAGCGAGGCGACCCTTCGTGTGACCCAGGCGGACGGCTCCAGCTTCGACATCCCGCTGGTGGTCCGCATCGACACCCCGGTGGAGATCGACTACTACCGCGCAGGCGGCATCCTGCCGTATGTGCTTGCGCAGATCCTGCGTGAGAACGCCTGATCGAGCCGGTACAGGGGCGGGTAACCTGCCCTGATGCACTGAATCAAAATCCCACAGCCGTCCTGGCTGTGGGATTTTTTTTTGTCGGGGAGTGGGGGACTGGAACCACATTTACCATTCCTTCACAATAAACCCGGTTTCAGGACATCAGGCCTTAACATGGCCGTGGTCTGTTTCGGATGTGATGCCGCTGGCGACTTGCTGCTGGTGGCTCACGGCCAAACCCGAACCAGACCATGAAATCCAACATCACCCCCAACCGCATTTTCCGCAGCGCCGCTGCCGCCCTGGTCATCTCCGGCATTGCAAATGCCGGCATGGCCCAGCAGCCGCCCAAGCCAGGAGGCCCTGGCCAGCCTTCCGCCCGCCCGGGCGATCCTGCACCCATTCCGAGAGCGGATCCCGGAACCCCTCCCGCCAAACGCCCGGAACCTCCGAGGCCGGAGAAGAAACCTGAACC
>DASWXG010000507.1:0-2445 GCA_036405615.1 Prosthecobacter sp.
CACCGAGTCGCGGTGGGTATAGGTGCCTTCAGTGACCGCCAGTTCATAGGTGTAGGTGCCGGGGGCGGAGAAAATCACTTCACTGGTCAGGCTTGCGGGCTCGGCAAGAACCGACTTGGGGCCAGCCGTTTGTTTCCAAAGCGCGGTGGGAGTCTTGTCAGAGGCGAGCGCCTTCACCCACGAGCCCGCCAGACGGGTGCGGTCATGCGGCCACCAGTAGCTGCGGTCTTTTCCGGCACGGGCATAGAAGGTCAGGCTGGGATCAAAAGCCGGAGCCTTTTGAGCAGGCTCAAGGTGGCTGCCTTCGATGAGTTTGGGACGTCTGTCGCCCTCGCGTGACCAGGCCACGGCAAAGTGGTCACCGCTCCAGGTCTCCTTGTGCAGCAGTTCCACAAAATAGCGGCCGCCGGGTTTGAGAGGGATGGGCGCGGACGTCTGGCTGGCCTCGTTGGTCCAGACTTCACGTCCGCTGGTGACGGTGGTATAACAAACTTTACGAAGTCCTGCTGGAGCGGTGTCCGTGCTGATGGAGAACTCCGCCAGATCATCTCCGGAAACGTAGAAGGTGTAGTTGACGGGATCTGTGCCGCCTGCGGGCACATTGAGAATGCCTGTCACCCGGGTGGCGTAGCGGTCTGCCCAGCTGTTGTATTGCCTCAGATCAGGAATGGTGTCGGTGATGTCCGGGTGCTGAGGGAAAGCCGGATCTGCGCGGAAGGCGTCCAGCGAAGGGAAGCCGCGGTCCCACCACACCTGGCGTGTCAGGCTGCCCACCTGGGCGTTGACCGGAGGTTTGACCTCGACGGTGATTTCATCCGTGCTGGTGTTCTGGGCGGTGGTCACGCTGTAGCGCAGCACGTACGTTCCTGCTTTGGGAAAGGTGGCCAGAGTTTGTGCAGAGTCTGCGGCGGAGAACAGCACACCCTTCGTCCCGCTCACCTGGCTCCAGGCTCGTGTGGGTGTGTCTGCACCCCAGATTCGGCGGGATTCATAAGCGCTGAGTGGCAGGGAATTCCGGGGCATGTGGAGCACGGCGTCGCGCCCGGCATTGAGGATGAAATCATGGGCCAGGTCGAACTCCTGTGTGCCCGAGACCACGGCTTGGGATCCGTCGGGCGGGGCAAGAAATTCGCCGCTGATCTCTGTCATGTATTCCTGCCCTGGCTGCTGCCACATGATGCTGCAGTGGTCGTTGCCCCAGTCTTCTTTGTGACGGATCTCAAAGGCATACTTCTGACCGGCGGTCAGGGTAACCGGGACAGATGCCTGGGCGGCGTGGTTGGCGAAGTCGCCCGGGTTCACGGCGGTGGTGACCGCAGCGCGGAGCTGAAGGCCTGCCGGTGAGGCTTCCGGGCTTAGATGAAACTCGGCCTTCTTGCTGGCGGCCATGAAAAAACGGTAGCTGCCGGTGGCTGGGGCAAGGATGAAGCCCCGGATGCGCTGGCCATACTGTTCTCCCAGGCTCTGTGTCTGGGTCAGGCTGCCCAGAAGGCGGTGGGCGTGAGGAAAGTTGGGATAGTCCAGGCTTCGGGAAAGCGAAGCCACGGTGTTGCCATCCACGCCGAACCAATATTCCGCCAGGGCTTTGCCTGCATCTGCCGCGAGGGGCGGCTGGATGGTGATGGTCACATCGTCTGTCGCCGTGAGGCCGGAGTGGCTGGCCGTGGCCCGAAAAATATAGATGCCCGCACGGCTGAGCGAGACGGCGGTGGCGGCCTCGGCAGGTTTGGCAAGGGTTGCGGCGGGGCCGCTGACCTGGCTCCACTGCACGGCAGGCGCAGTATTGGCGTTGGCCACGTTCAAAGCCTGCGCGTTGAGTTCGACCTGGAAGTTAGGCGCGTATTGGGTGAGGTCACGGCCCGCTTCCACCACCACGCCCGTTGGAATGCTGGCAGGCACTTCGAAGGGAGTCAGGAACGGGCCGGGAATAACTTGAGGTGTGGCGCTAGGGGAGGTGGCCCAGCCAACTTCCAAATGGTCCCCGCCGTAACCTTCTTTAGCCAGTGCCTCAATGTAGTAGCGCCTGCCTGCTTGAAGGGAAACGGGGGCGGAGCGTTGCTCGGCAAACTTGTTCCATTTCAATACCTCGCTCCAACCCGGCACATGGGCAATGCGCACCCGGCTGGCCGCGGTGTCGTCGCTGCTGAGCCAGAGTTCGCAGTTGTCATCCCCGCTGACCCAGAAAGTGTAGTCACCCGAGGAGGTGGGAGTCAGATAAGCCCGCATCCTCACGCCATAGCGTTCGGCCCAGTTGACCGGGGAGGCGAAGCTTGCATCAACAGTCCGCAGAACCGGGTTGCCGGGATAGTCCTGAGACAATGTGAGGTCGGCCACAGCGCCTCCCTCCAGGTTCAGCCAGACTTCGCGCAGCACGCCGGTCTGGGCGTGAAGGGAGGTGGCCAGAGCCACAAGAATGCCTGAGAGCGCGACGACGGCTTTTTTCAT
>DASWXG010000508.1:0-3957 GCA_036405615.1 Prosthecobacter sp.
GGGTTTGCCGTCCGGGCTGTCTTCGGGGACTCCTTTGTCATGAAGCGTTCCGACCGGAATGAGTTCCGCAAGTTCGGAGAGACCGCCGAAATGATCCGCATGGAAGTGTGTGATCACCACATGATCAATGCGCTTGAGCCCCGCCACCTCCGTGGCCACATGCTTGATGCGCTGGGCATCGCGACCACCGGGGTTGCCCGTATCCACCAGTACCGATTCACCTTCGGGTGTAACGATGAGCGTGGATCCGCCTCCCTCGGAATCAATCCAGTAGATGTCGAGAGTTCCATCCCGGCCCAGCAGGGATGAGGAGAGGCTGAGAATAACCAGAAAGAATAGCTGTTTCATCATAGCCGGTGCGGAAATACTGCGGGTTGGATCTGCTCTAAAGTTCGATGCTGCGCTTCCCAGAGTTCAGCAGACGCAAGGATTCACGCAAGAGAGAAGCTTCCGGACCGTCCGGATGGCTTTCCAGCAGCTTTTGCGCTTCCTGAAGCAGCGGCTCCGCATCCTCTTTCGGCCCCAGTTCACTCAGTGTGACCAAGGCCTGTCCCAGGCGGATGCTGAAGGCGGCACTGTCTTTCTTCGCCAGCCCCCGGTAAAGCCTGACTGCAATCAGAGCATGCGAACGGCCATCCTCCATTTTCTTCTCCTTGCCCAGAAGCAGCGCGGTCAGCAGCTCCACTTCAGCGAGAGCTTCGTGCTGCACAGGCGACTGCGCCTCGATTTTCTCCGAGTGCCCAACGGCCAGGAGCGCATACTTCAAGGCATCCTGGTGCTGTTTCGCCTGGTGGTTGATGGCTGCCACATTCTTGTAGCACATGAACGCGGCAGACCGCTGGGACTCCACCCCCCGTTCTACCAGAAGCGTGCATATCTGCCCCGCACTGGCAAAGGACTGCGCTGCGGCAAAGGACTGTCCCTGCGCCAAATAGAGCTCCGCCAGTTTCTGCCAGATCACGGCCTGCTCGGCCAGATGCTCCAGCTTGCCTGGGCTGATGCGTCTCAGTTCCTGATGAAAAGCGACGGCCTGTTTGAAGCTCGCTTCCGCATCCGGGAACCGGCCGAGTTTTGTCAGAGCTTCTCCCTGCCCCCGGAAAAGCGAGCAGACCAGCGGCAGATGCCCTTCCTCTCGGCTCGGCTGTGAAAGGCCCATGACCACCTTCAAAGCTTCCTCATAACGAGACAGCGCTTCATCAGGCATGCGCTGGAGCAGTGAGAACTGGCCCAGGCGCCCCAGGGTACGGGCCAGAAGAGGCAGGTACAGCCCCGGTTTGCCCTTGGCCAGCTTCTGGTACAAGTCTGCCTCCTCCTTCAACAAAGTGATGGCCTCAGTCAGGTTCCTCAGCACCCCCTGAAGATTGGCGGCTCCGTCCAGAGCATCGCCAAGCGCTTCGCCGTTCAGTTCCGGATACTTCTGGGCAAGCTTGCGATGCAACGCCAGACCGGAAGCCATGGACTGCTGCGCTTTCTCGCTGTCCTGGGAGATCTGCCAGATTCCCAGGGCAAAGGTAACCTTGGCTTGGGCAATCCGCCGCTCTTCTGCAAAGCTCATCCCGGCAGTTGCTGCCTGGTCATAGAATTCCACGGTTTTTCCGAGATGCTGGATGGCCAGCTTCATGTCTCCGGCTTTGAAGGCGCTGAGGGCGAGGATGTGGGCGGCCTGGGCATGAACCTCCGGGCCTGCGTCCGCCCTGGCCAGGAGACGTTCTGCAACCTCGCGTGCCTTGAGAAGCTCTCCCGAGCGGTTGTAGAGACGTGCCTGCATCAGCACAGCAAAGGCATCTTCAGGAGATGTGGCAGCGGCCGCTTCCGCCGCGTTCACCGCTGCCTTGATGTCGTTTTGGGTGAATGCAACTGCGGCAGACAGATGGTGCAGCCTCAGAGCCTCATCCGCGCTTTTGACCGTGGTAAAATCGATCCCGTCCAGCCCCTTTCTCGCTCTTTCAAAATGGCCACCTGTCCAGTCGTGAAAAATCTGGAACCAAACTTCCGAAAGCGCTTCCGGGTTCAGCGCGGCCAGCCATTCGGCATACCGGCGGATGAGCGCCTCTTCGCTCTCAGAATCTCCACTGTCCGTCAGATTTCCACGGGTCTTGCGCAGGCCTAACAGTTCCTGTGTCCAATAGTGGTCAGCCCGGTCACGGACTTCCTGGGCGGGCGCAATCACTGCGGTAAAACGCAGCTTTGCGCCCTTGGGCACAGGCTGGCGGAGGGCCAGCACATTGACTGCCGCCTGCCCCTCCCTCGCCAGCCGCAACTTTACCCAGCCAGCGGCAGGCTTTTCCACCGTCATCTTAAATTGTCCGTCCTTCCCGGTGTTACTTGCCGCCCCCTTGTCATCAACCACTTTTACCCCTGGCTGGGGAACTCCGTCACGGGTGTTGAGGGTCACTTTGCCCAGAATTTCCAAAGGTTCGGCTGCTTTCAACGGCAGCATCAAACCCAGGACAAGGCATGACATAACGAACAATCTGTTCATGGATGGCTGAAAATTCCGGACGGTTTGGACAAACTCTCAGGTTCGAATCCTGAACCGCATTTAACGGTGCAGAACATCCCGGACTCTCCTGGATTCCAAAATATAAAGATTCAACCTAGATCCGACACCCCATCAGAAACGGACCTCCAGTTCCAGCCGCATTTTCTCCGGCAATATTTCCGCCGAAGCTTCGTCTCTAGCGGCATGCGTATGCTGCTCTTCCTGCTAGTCCTGGTTTTACCCGCCACGCTGGCTTCCGGCCAGGCGGTCCGGCCTAACATCTTGTTCATCGTGGCAGATGATCTGGGATGGAGCGATGTGGGCTGGCACGAGGGCTTTGCGAAGACGCCGAACATGGACCGCCTGGTCAAGGAAGGGGTCGAACTGGACCAGCACTATGTGCAACCTGTCTGCACCCCCACCCGCACCGCCCTCATGAGCGGCCGTTACCCGGGCCGTTTTGGTCCACAGGCACTGGCGCCCAGCAACCTGAGGGCCATGCCCCTGGGTACCTTGACGATGGCCGCCATGCTCAAATCCGCAGGTTACACCACCTATCAATCCGGCAAGTGGCATCTCGGTGCACGAGCGGAGTGGGCACCCACGGCCTTTGGCTTTGACCACGGTTATGGTACCTTGACAGGGGCCGCCGATCCCTGGACGCACAAGTATCGCCAAGGTCCTTATGAGGATACCTGGCAGCGCGATGGCAAGTTTTTCCACGAGGAAGGCAATGCCGCGGAGCTCGTGGCCACTGAAGCCGTCCGGCGCATTGAAGAGAAAAAGACCCCCTGGTTTCTCTACGTGCCTTTCCATGCTGTGCACACGCCAGTGGATGCTCCACCCGAGTACAAGAAACTCTATGAAGGCGTGAAGTTTCATGACGACCCAGCCCGCCAAGACAGCCGCCTGCGCATGGCCGCCATGGTTTCACAACTGGACGCCAAAATCGGCCAGATGGTGGAAGCGCTCGAACGCACAGGCCAGCGGCAGAACACGCTGATTGTCTTCACCAGCGACAACGGCGGCATCGAATCGCTGAAGAATGCCTACGTCGGCGATGTTGCCGATTCCCCCCTCAACAGTGAAAACGATCCGCTGCGCGGCCAGAAGAACACGCTCTATGAGGGCGGCACACGAGTATGCGCCTTTGCCAGCTGGCCAGGAACTCTCCCAGCCTCTGTTTTCAACACCCCCATGCATGTGGTGGACTGGATGCCCACCCTGGCGGCCGTCACCGGATGCCAGCCACCACACGGAGCGAAATGGGACGGTGTCAGCCAATGGCCTTTTCTGAAAAATGCTCAGGCCAATCCAGCCCCAAGAAGCATCTACATCGCCCACAAGTCCGGCGATGCCTCCCTGCGCTCAGGCGAATGGAAGCTGATCTCGCGCGCGAAGGGCAAAAAGCGCGCGGAGCTTTTCAACATTTCGGCTGATCCCACTGAGAGCACCGATCTGGAAGCACAGAATCC
>DASWXG010000509.1:0-1521 GCA_036405615.1 Prosthecobacter sp.
GAAAAAACGTGATGTGTAAGACGTTCAAAATGGCCCACTTGGCCCGGCCTGTCCAATGCTTCCTCCCTCTGCGGGAGTGACAAGGTGCGCAGAGCCGTGATATGCCTGGGACTGAAGACACGTTATCCCACTTCCACCCTCCCCTTTTTCCATGTCCATGAATCCCATGAACCGCCGCCGTGCCCTCAAGACCCTGTTCTGCTCCAGCGTGGCTCTTTCTCTGAACCTCCGTCACCAGGCCCAGGCCGAAGTGGCCCAGGAAGCCATGCACCTGCTTGCCATCGGCGACTTTGGAACTGGCGGGCAGGACCAGCGCACCGTGGCTAAAGCGATGCACCAGTTCGTCACGGACAAAAACATCCGTCCCGAGGGGTTGTGGTTCATCGGCGACAATGTTTATGGCCCCACCAAGGGCGGGTTCAGCGTCAAGGCCGCCCGCTGGAAAGAAGAGATCGAGGACATGTACCCCGCCTCCGTTTTCCCCGGCCCGCAGTGGGCCGTGCTGGGCAACCACGACTACCACGACAACGATGGCGGTGAAAAAGTGCAGCTCGCCTATGCCCGTGAGCCCGGCGTGCGCTGGCATATGCCGGAAAAATGGTACCGTGTGGACCTTGGCGGAGCCAAGCCCCTGGTGACCTTCCTGGCGCTGGACACCAACTTCCCCTCCATCAGCGGCGGCAAAAACAAGAAGACCGGCCTGCCCAAAACCCACATGGCAGCGGATGAAGAAGCCCGCCAGCTGGAATGGCTGAAGGCCGAACTGGCCAAGCCTCGCGCGCCCTTCACCGTCGTGGTCGGCCATCACCCGCTCTACTCCAACGGCATCCACAAGGACACCAAGCCTCTCATCGCGCAGTGGGGCGACCTTCTCCAGGAACACAAAGTGCATGCCTACCTCTGCGGCCATGACCACGACTTGCAGCACCTGGAGCTGGAAGGCAAATTCACCTCCTTCATCCTCTCCGGCGGCGGCGGCGCCCGCGTGCGCAAGCTGGCCACGCCTGAACGCAAGATGCCCTATGGCAAGGATGTGAACGGCTTCACCCACATCCAGATTCAGCCGGACGCCCTCACCTTCACCCACCACGGCGTGGACGGCGGCGTGCTCCACCGCTTCGTCAAAAAAACCGACGGCAGCGTGGTGATCTGAATGGCATCGTCAGCGAACATGTTTCAGTTATTCGCGTTCCTTTTCGTGCTAATCGAACTGGTTTCGTGCAGAAAAACCCAGGATAAAATTCTAAAAGGTTCCATTTCTGGCTCCATGACTGCAAATATCAAGGTAAGTGAATTCATTGACCGATCAACCTTGTCCGATGAATGGTTTCTATATAGATTAGAAATCATTCATCCGAGCTTCACCCATGAAGCTGAGCAAATAGGGTTTGTACCCGGATCGGCAGATGATGCTGTCTCAGAGGCTGTCTGAAAAAAGGCTCATCCGTTGGTCATCCGGAACAGACTCCCTGTTTCACAGCATGGCCTTGGATGCCGGAGGCATCCCAGCGGGTAGCCGGG
>DASWXG010000510.1:0-3068 GCA_036405615.1 Prosthecobacter sp.
GGTGGACTACAATGTCTGGCTGCGCTGGCGCTGGCACATCCTCATCACCACCGGAGTGCTGCTGGCGCTGTGCTATGCGCCGGTGATCGGCATCAAGATCAATGGCTCCCGCCGGTGGATCGGCGTGCAGTCGCTGCGCATGCAGCCGTCCGAGTTTGCCAAGATCGCGCTCATCATGGCCTTGGCCGGGTGGTTTGCCATGAATGAAGCTGTCACGCGCACCTTCTTGCGCGGCTTTGTGCTGCCAGGGCTCATGCTGATGGGCATCGTCGCGCTTATTGGCTGCGAGTTCGACCTCGGCAGCGCCCTGCTGGCCGCAACAGTCGGCCTGGGCGTCATGTTCGTGGCAGGCACAAAGATTCGTTATCTCGCCCTCATCGTGGTCTTGTGCGGAGGCGGCCTGGCAGCAGGCGTCAAATATCTGCCGAACCGCTTCGAGCGTATCATGGTCACCTTCGACCTTGAGAAGCACAAGGAAGGCCTCGCACTGCAGCAGTGGGTCTCGAAGCTCGCCTTTGGCTCCGGCGCTGTCGAAGGCCGCGGCTTGGGGGAGGGGCGCATGAAGCTGTCCTATCTTCCCGAAGCGCACACCGACTTCATCTTCCCGATGATTGGCGAAGAGCTCGGCCTGCACGGCACTTTGGCCGTGGTGCTGGCCTTCGCGCTGCTCGTCATGGCCGGAATGGTAGTCTCCGCCTATGCGCCGAATCGTTTTGGCAAGCTGCTCGGTGCCGGGCTCACCTTCCTGCTCGGCATGGAGGCCCTGCTGAACATGGGTGTCACCACCGCTCTGCTGCCAAACAAGGGGCTGCCGCTGCCCTTCGTCAGCTACGGGGGTTCCAGTCTCATCGCCGCCCTGTTTGCCGTTGGCATCCTGATCAACATCCACCGGCAAGGCGTGCATCTCACCTGGGACCAGCTCCCCGTCATCCGCCGCAAGCGCCGCTGGACGCCGCAGCTGTAGGTGGTCTTATTCATCGGCTCAGCCGACTTAAAACGCTAGCTCTTCATCAGACAGCATGATGGTATGACCTAGTCATTGAACTTTTTTCTTGATGAACCACCCCGGGAATATTCATAGTTCGCATTTGGCGAAAAAACTCCCAGTTTATCATGCTAACCCCCAAAGCCGCCCGATCGCAGCAAACGCAGCCACATACGCTGATCGATAAAATCAGGGTCCAGGTGACCGAAGAGGGGCACGGTGTCGCCATGCTTCTAGGCAGCGGGATTTCCGCGGCCTCCGGCATTCCCATGGGCCAGGAGTTCACCGACTATCTGGGCTATACCGTGCATCAGGTGCTGGATCCGAAGGTCCAGTGGGACATACGCTCGCATGGATGGCCCAAATATCCGGACCGGGATGAAGTGGACAAGGCGCGCCAGGAACTCTTTGTCCAGTTCGGAAAAGTCTGCAAACGCTACAGCGTCAATATCAAACCGGCTGCCGACAATCCAAATTTTGTTGTGGAGCTCTACCGGCAGGGTCCTGGCGAAAAAACGGTTTCCTTCGATGAGCTGAACTGGAGCCTCACTGTCCCGTTCATACCGCAGTTTCTCTGCCACGACCTGGCTTACCCGGCAGAAGTGCGACGCAGGGCGCTTTATCACAACATCTACCACAAAGATCCCTTCCACGGGTGGATTGCACCCTCTGCCTACTCCATCAACTCACCGGAATACATCAAGGAGTATGCGCTGCGCTCCATGTATGACTGGCGCGCGACACTCGAGTTCCTGTCCACCATCACCATCCGGCGTGGCCGTATCGCCATCACCGAGAGGGACCCGTCGATCATCGACAGTTTCAACGCCCACATAACGCGCAACAAGAGGTCGAACCTCTGCCACACGATGATCGCGCATCTTCTGCGCCCTTTGCGTGCCCGGTTCATGCTGACAACGAACTTCGACTCCCTGCTTGAGGATTCCTTCTCCCAGCTGAGCGAGCCGCTTGAGGTCTTCCATGTCAGTGCCTTCGGCCGCCTGCCCTCATGCCGGGCTGTGCGCGCGCAGGACTGCCTGGTGAAAATGCACGGCGGCCTGACGGAAACACGCGCGGACTTTTCCCTGGATGAGCTGCCAAACCAGCAGGACCAGGAAACCTTCACCGGATATTTCTGTGGCGAGTCCTTCGCCTTGTCCCGGAAGCCGCCCGAGCAAGAAAGTCTCATCGGCCTCCAGCACCTGCTTGTGATTGGATATTCCGGCCGCGATCAGCGCACCATCAGCCTGATCAAGCACACGCTGGACCGGCATGCCGGTTTTCAGGTGTACTGGCTATGCCATTCCGCGTCTGACAAAACCCGTGTTGCCTCAATATTTGAGGAGTCTTATCTGGCACGGGTTCACATCTTCGAAACGTCGAGGCCGGACCTTTTTCTGTTCGAGCTTTATCAGCAGATAACACGTTCTCTTCCAGGCGGCGGGTTTTCCTTCGAGTATGCGCCCAATGTTCCGCCCAGCCGCTCAAGACAACGGCGTTCCGAGGTCCCGGTGTTCGAGGCGAATGACAAGCAGGAAGCCGAAGAATATGAAAAGAAGCTGAAGGAGCGCATCACGAAGATGTGGGAGGGCTTTGAGTCGGTCGCTCTTTGCCCGGTGCAGATTTTTGACAGCACCAGCGGGGTGATGTCTTTCGTTCTTGAACAATGGAAAAAGCTCCAGGACCGGCGCTTCACTCCTCTCTGGTTTGAGATGGAGGAGTACCTCTCACCGACCGCCCTGGCTTTTGATATTTTCCAGGTGCTTGCGTTGAAGATGGGCCGCTTCCAGCTGGAGCATGTGTCACTGCTGCCACAGGAGCTCATCGACCCCGACAACAATCAACCTGACTTCAAACAAGAGGCCGTGAAAATCCACTTTGAGCGGCTCACCCACTATCTGGGAATAGCCCCGCGGAAATGCGTCATCTTTTTGTATGGCAGAAATGGCGCGGGCGGGTGCGCTGGATTTGCACCCCAGCATTGGAACCGTGCCGAGTTTCAACAGTTGAACGACTTCATGGAGGTCTTGGTGAAGTGTTCTTTCCGGGTGGTCTATCTGCCATACACTCAAGCGCGCCGGGA
>DASWXG010000511.1:0-10617 GCA_036405615.1 Prosthecobacter sp.
GCCACGAACTCCACCGAGCTTTCCGATGATCCGGAAATGTGCATCCAGATCGTCCCGGCCCATGAGGCCGATGCTGCAGCAGGCCGCATCTCCGTGGATGCACCCGTGGCCAAAGCCGCCCTCTATCGCAAAGCAGGCGACACCATCGCGGTGACCATGCTCGGCCAGCGGGTCTCCATGCAGATTGTCAGCGTGGAAAAATACGACCCGGCCGCCTGATCACAAACGTTCGCAGGCCCGGCCCGCCGAAAAGCGGAGCCGGGCCTTTTTCTGGCCAGCAATCAGGACTTCTTCGTTGCTGCTTCCGGGCGGTTCAGCACCGCATCCCGGGTGCTTGCAACAATCGCCATGGCCTGTGCAATGAGAGCCTTGTCCACCTTCAGTTCTTCCAACGTGGCCTGCAGGTGTTCTGCAATCGCGTCGAAGTGGGTGTCATTCAGGGGGATGTCGGCATGGGCCTTGCGCAGATCTTTGCCCGTGTAAGGGATGGGACCGCCCAGAGCTGCGGACAGAAACTCCTTCTGCTTCCGCTTCTGTTTCACCATGCTCACGTCCTCAAAGAAGTGGTTCACGCGCTTGTCCGCAAGCACCTTCACATAGAAGAGCTCCACAGCTGCATCGATGGCCGCTTTGCCACCCAGCTGCTGATAAAGACTGGCCGCCCGGGCCTCCTCGAACTTCTTCCGGCTGGCTTCATCAGCAAAGGCATACGTCCGCTCTTCATAGACAGATGTGATAGCGGGATCTGCGGGCTTGCCGCTGACCGGGCATGTGGTGTTGAGCGGCTCCTTGGGCGCGGTGGGTGCAGGCTCGGCTGCGCTGAGGCTGAGCGACAAAAAGGCCAGGGCGGCAAGAGAGAGGATCTTTTTCATGAGGGTGGTGTCTGATTGTGTTTGAGGTGGGTGGGTCGTGTGGTTGCCGGGCCAGGATGGAGTCCTGAGCCCTGCAAAAGGGGTGTCGTCAGGTCATGCTGCAGACGTCGTTTGCGCTTCGGAGGCCGGGGGAGGCTGGGCAAAATCAAACAGGCGGACCGGAACGCGGTTGATGCGGCTGTGGATCACATTGGCCATGTCACGGGCGCAGTTCTTGATGTGCTCCGCACGCTCCCCTGCAAACAGGCTGTCCACAGTGCTGCAAAAGATTTCCAACCAGCGCTCAAACTGGGATTGTCCCATCTCCGTCAGCGGAACCAGACGCGCATGAACTGCCAGCGGGTTGCCACTAAAACCGCCGGTGCGGAAGAGCACCGTTTCCCAGAAGGCATACATCCTCGGCAGATGGGCGTTCCAATCTGTATGAGCCACCTCTTCAAAGATGAAACCCAGCAGGTCATCGCTCCTTACACGCTGGTAAAAGGCATTCACCAGCATCTCGATCTCTGCCCGACTTTCTATGTCGGTGAGGGGTGGTAGGGGCGTGCTCATGTCGAATAGGTATTTATAATACCTATTCAGGAAAGCAATCTTTCATTGCCTGACGAAAAGTTGCGTCGAATTCAGTTTCCCTCACACCCGTGCAACTCACCTACCACACCGACTACGCCCTCCGGGTGCTCATCTACCTGATGAACAGGCCGGGGCAAAAAGTCACCACCCGCGAGATGGCAGAGTTTTACGGCGTATCTCTGAACCACCTCACCAAGGTGGCCAAAGCGCTGACGCGGGCTGGCTGGCTGGTCACCGCACGAGGAGCAGGAGGCGGCGTCATGCTGGCCCCTCATACGCCCGACACCCGCCTGGGCGAAATCGTCCGGCTTACAGAGAGCGGAGATCTGGTGGAGTGTTTTTCTCCACCCACGAACACCTGCCCCATCGCCGGAGCCTGCCATCTCAAACCTGTGCTGTACAAAGCCCGCAAAGCTTTTTTTGATGTGCTGGACGCCCATACAGTGAGGGATCTCGCCATGAAAAACGGGTGATTGACGCTGGTACCCGCCGGCATTTGAAATCCACCGTTTCATCAGCCCGGCTTTGCATTGCCCCCCTGCCGGTGCCTTAGTGGAGGTGTCATGAAATGGTCTCTTAAAATCGCCACCGTCGCGGGCACCGAAGTGCGGATTCATGTGACGTTTTTCATTCTGCTGGTGCTGGTGGCCATGCAAGGCATGGGCGGAGGCCACGGCATGGCCGGGGCGCTGGACGCGCTGGCTTTTGTCTCCGCAGCATTCCTGTGTGTACTCCTGCATGAGTTCGGCCATGTATTCGCAGCGCGCGGCTACGGCATCCGCACCCCGGACATCACGCTCCTGCCCATCGGCGGAGTGGCACGGCTGGAAAGGATGCCGCGCAAACCTGCCCATGAACTCGTGGTGGCCATCTGCGGACCGCTGGTCAATGTCGCCATAGCAGGCGCCATCTGGCTTTATCTGGGACTGAACCGCGTGCCGGAACCCGACCTCCAATTCACCCAAAGCGGTCACTTTTGGGAAAACCTGATGCGCTGGAACCTGCTCATGGTTCTGTTCAATCTCATCCCGGCCTTCCCCATGGACGGAGGACGTGTGCTTAGGGCATTTCTGGCCATGTTTGCCGACTATGGAAAAGCCACTCGATGGGCGGCTACGCTGGGCCAGGGCATCGCCCTTTCCGTGGCTTTGTGGATGCTGTTTTCAGGAAACTTCCACCCGATCCTTCTGCTCATTGCCTTTTTCATTTTCATGGCCGCAGGCCAGGAGTCCGCTGCGGTTTCCCAAGAGGAGGCCACACGCGGGCTACGAGTCCGCGATGCCATGCTGACGGAGTTTCATACCCTGCCTCCAGACGCCTCTTTGCAGGATGCCGTCCACCTTTTGCTGGCGGGCACCCAGCAGGATTTCCCTGTGCTGGAACGCAACGGCAGCCTGCAGGGTATGGTGACACGCAAGCGGCTCGTCTCAGCCTTGTCTGAGTTCGGCCCGCAACATGCGGCAGCCGAAGTACTGCAACCTTGCCCGGATACCGTGCAGCCAGCCATGAGCCTGGCAGAGGGGCTCGAAATACTGCGCCTCAGCGACTGTCCAGCCCTTCCCGTTTTGGATCCTCAAACCGGGCACCTGACAGGCCTGCTGACGGCCGAAAACATCGGCGAGGTGCTGATGGTGCGGGCGGCTCTCAGAAACTACCGCCAGTGAGGCCCCCGTCCTACACGGACACCTCCACCGCCCCTGCCACCAGCCCTTCCGCCCTGAGGGCGCTAACAAACTCTGTTTCAGCGCTTATCCTGGCCATGGACACGCCATGCCTCGCAGCCGCCGTTTTCCAAAGCTGGAAATGCCGCGAGTAGGCATGCCGGTAGTTTTTCAGAATTTCCGGCTCGATGCGGTGTTCCTGGAGACCACCCGTTTCCGGGTCTTCAAACTCATGGTTTCCCTCCCAATCCGGTGCCGACTCTTCCACGGCATAGGGGGCTAGCAGCACGCCGCGTCCATTCCCCTGGCTGAGAGGGCCCAGCAGCCGGTCCGGTTCTCCGGGAAAAAGCAAATCGCTGATGAACACCCGCATCGCCGCAGCGCGAAAGGGCAGACGCGCCAGCCCCGGCACCTCGGCGCTGGCAGGCAGGCCTTCCGCTTTCTGCATCCAGCGTCCGGAAACGACCAGTTCGGTATCCAGAAGGCAGTGTTGACCTCCCCTGACGGCATAGCAACGCAAGGAAGCGCCCGACTGCAGCCCTGCCTCCACAGCATAGGCAAACAGCTCCAAGCTCCGCTGCTGCTTGGCCGGAAAGGCAAACATGGAGCCCGACACATCGAGAACCAGATCTACCAAGGGACGCACTTCTTCCCGGTAAAGCTTCATCGTGTAGGTGCCCGTGCGTGCATAGGCCTGCCAGTTGATCTGGCGCGGATCATCCCCAGGCAGATAGACGCGGTGATCCTGGAAATCCAGACTGCTGCCGACACCGGTGCCCGTGAATTCCCCCGCGTGGCCACGCCAGCGCTGCTGGCGGAACGGCAGACGCAGCATCTTGGCCCAGGAGCGGGCCTGGGCGTAAAGGCGCTGCCATGCATCCGTGTCCGCCAGCGGTGTCATGAGCGGCCCTCCGCCTTGCCACCAGCGTCGAGGCTTTCCCGGGCCTCTTCCTCAAGCCGGCGATAAATTTTCCCCTCTCTCAAAGAAAACAGGAAGGCAGCCAGCAACCACACGCCACCGGACATTGCCATGAGCCTGAAGATCTCTGTTCCGCTTATGGACATTGCTGCCAGCAAGGCCATCTGCGGCACCACAAGGCCTGCGTAGGCGAAGTCTCTCTCGCTGGTGACATCAACCACGATGGAAAGGAGCACACCTGCCACGCCCAGCCCGATCTGGACCACCCACCAGTTGGCAAAAGGATTGGTTTTGTTCACCCGCACGCATGCCGGCACCACCACGCCAGCCAGCAGACTGGCAAACATGGGGAAGACGCTGTCCAAATCTCTGAACAAAAACCAGCGGGCCGTCATGATGCTCACACACATGCCGACGAGCAGGATATAAAACATGACTCCGCTGCTCCAGCCCGGGTAAAACAGCCGTCCCAAAAACAGCGAGAACCCGCCGCGTTTGACGCGGTCCCGGACCACTCCTGGAAAACGCGGCATCTCCTCTGTGGTGACGTCCACACCCACCAGAAACGTGATGCACCAGGACGGCACCAAAGCCCACATCATAGCCTCCTCGCTGTGTTCAGCCAGACACCATCCAATGACCGTGATGATCGCGAGGATTGCCAGATGCACCCGGCGCTTCACCGTACTGTGGTTTTCAGACGGCGGAGCAATGCGGGAAGCCCCAAGAGCCAGGAGTGTGTAAATGACATAGGCCGCCCCCAGACTCACACAAGCCAGAATGCCCCCCTGCTGCCAGCCCTCCAGAACACGGAATTCGGACAGGATTTCTCCGCCTGTCGTACTGCCGAGCAGAAAGATAAAAACCGTGGCCGGGATCACCCCCGGCAGTACGCCTGCGGCCATCAACAAACGCAGAACGAGCGACTTCTGGGAGGAAAACGTCACCATGGCCGCCGTGATGACGCCGGACAAAATCACCATCAGCCCCAGCGCGGCCGCTTCCTGGGCTATTTCCACACCGCCAAACTGGTACCGCGCCACCATGTAGGGCAGCAAAGACACTGCCAGCAGCAGGGACTGGCTGAACAGCGCTACCCATTTGCCCAGCACAATGCGCATGCCCGAAATGGAGGTAAGCGACAGCATGTCCATGGTGCCGCTTTTCATCTCGCCGCACAACGCGCCAAATCCCCGCAGTGGCAGAGCCACCAGCAACGCAGCGGCACTGAAGGCCCAGAAGATATACCCCACAGTCGCGACATCCGCCCCGACGGTGCAGGCGCTGACGATGACGATCATGCAAACGTGAAACACCGTCAGGACCGAGGTGAACACACGTGCGCGCAAGCCATGGCGGAGTTCCTTCACCACCATCGGGCTGAGGCGGTCGCTAAAGTCCTGGAGCAAAGGCAGGGCTGGTGATGAAGGATTCGTCATGGGCGCAAAATCTTCCAGGCTTCGACGCGTGCGCGGCTGGTTCTCCTGAAGATTCTTAGCGCGAGCAAGCCCAGCAGGAAGGGCCAGAGCAAACCGGCAACAACGGCAAGATCAGCGGCGCTAAAAACTATGCCAAAAACCTGGCGTATGCCTCTCCGGTCAAACTCGCCGACGCTGTAGGCGGGCAGCAAATACAGCAGCCAGTCCATGCCCTTTTCACTCAAAGGTCTGGCCAGTATCGCTCCCATCACATTCAAGAAAGCCATGATGCAGCCTCCGGCCACCAGAGCGCTGAAGTAGTCTCCCTTGCGGCGGAAAGCCAGAAGGTGGCCAAAGAATGCCGACATCCAAACGGCGCACATGGCCAGCCAGAACCTCGCGGCGGAGTCAGCATCTCCTGTCACATAAGCACCTGCTGCAACCACCCCTGCCAGACCTGCGGAATAGGCAAACCCATGCATCCATCCAGGGGCCAGAAACCAGGAGGCCAGACGCCCTAACCAGGAACGGCGGTAAAAGGGAAGGTATAAAGTAGGCAGTCCATGAACGTCATCTGCCAGGGCATCCACACTGGCCACCACTGCAACGAAGCCCGCCACCACCAGAAAACCTCCGCTGCCACGGCCAAAACTCACCTCCAACCCCGAAATAACCAGGAGTACGCCCAAGTGCACAAGCCGCTTCACCAAAGGCAGCTGCGATGACGCAGGAGCAATGCGCGAGGCGGCAAAGCTGAGCAGCGCAAAGATGAGCCACGAGGCAGCAGCCAGCCAGGCGACATAAGCCAGCCAGGGCATGTCCTGGATCCCCGGGCTGCCGGGGAAGGAACTTCGGCCAATGCTCCGGATCATGAACCAGCTGAAGGAAGACAGGCCGAACATGAACAGCGGCAGCCCCACAAAGAGGGTGCGCAACCAAAATTGCTTCTGGGTGGACAGAGCCACAATCGCAGCTGTGAGCACAGCGCTCAACAACCACTGAAGCCCAAGGCTGGCCAGATCTTCAAAGAGTTCAGAGCCGCCATAGACATACCGTGCGACCACGTATGGAACCACGCTGACGGCCACCAGAAGAGATTGCAGAGCAATGGCCGCCCATTTCCCCAAAACAATCCGCCCGGCTGACAGGCGCGTCAGCACCAGCATCTCCATGGTCCCTGCCTTCACTTCACCCGAGAGGGCTGAAAAGCCGGTGAGCGGCATCACGATGACGAGGACAAACCATACCAGGCCGTCCAGCACGCCCACCACGTCCTGCGAATTTCTGGCGGCTCCAGTCAGCAGTGTGACAATGACCAGCAGCAGGTGAATAACCAGCATGACCCCGCCAAACAAACGGGTGCGGAGCCCCTGCCGCAACTCTTTCACCACCATGGGTGAGAGGCGGTCAGGAAAATCAGTGAGAGGCGCTACCAGAGTCATTCAATCCATGAAGAAAGTCTGCCGGGTCTGAAAATGCGGGGGCTTTTCATCCCTCCCTGCACTTCCGGTTATGCCGCCGCGCGGCCAGGAATCTCACTTCCTGTCCAACGAATAGCGCCCGCCGCCCGCCAGAAGCAAGGTCACGAAACCGGCGAGATAAACCAGGGCCATTTCTCCGGAACCCGGTCCTTTCAGCACGGCCCCATGAGCGACAAAAAAAGCCACACTCATGGTGATGGCGAGATTGAGGGCGGCAAACCGCGTCAGGAATCCCAGGACCAGCAGAGCCGAGCAAAACACCTCGGCAAACACGGCGAGGCCAAACCCCACCGTCGGAGGCACCACCCCAAAGAGTGACATGAAGCCGGGTGCCTTCTCGCTAAATTTTGTCAGTTTGTCCCAGCCGTGAAGGAGCAGCATGGACAGCCCCAGGGTGACACGCAGAAGAAGAAGGCCGGCATCTGCCGACTGGGGAAGGAAGGAAAGACGCAGAAGGCGGATCATAGCGGCACGACCATGCGGCAGGCCCCGCCGCCCCGGCAAGTTAAAAGATTAGGGGGATGGCCGCGAATCCGGTGTCCGAGGAGTTTTTTGACCGTTCTCAAAATTGCAATTCTTTGTCCGTCAGAACCTTGCCCCACGTTCAATTCGTGCAGGCTCCAGACTCTGCCCTTGAAAAGCGTGTGTCAGAGCGGACACTTGGCGCAACGTCGTTACCCCTTCTTTCCCTTACGCTGTCTCATGCCGGAACCCAGTCTCTTCAGGCACTATCAGATCGTCCAGGACGCGGACGGGAACAACGTGGAACTGGTCCGCGACTCGGGCCAGGTGGCTGTGCTGGCCTTTGACACCCGAGATCAGGCATTTGTGCATTGCCACGTGCTCTTGGAACCGCTCGCGGACAAGACCTCGTTTGAGTCTTCCTGCCGGGATCTGCAAACGGACGGCCACCCTCTGCGCGCATCCCTGAAGGACTTCGGCGAGGATGACGGCAATCCGTTCTACATCACGTCCAGCGTGGATGGCGAAACCCTTCGAAGCTATCTGGCACGGCAGCAGGAAATCCCAGGCTGGGTCGCGGCGGCCCTTGCCGCAGGCTGCCTGGAGGCTCTGATCGGCTTTGGCCCGCATGCGGCCAGCCTGCCCTGGGACGTGCTTACCGCTTTGAGGATCGTGCAAACGGGTGCCCACCAGTTGCAGATTCACCTCGCGGACTTCAAGCTTCAACGCACGGGGCCAGCCCCAGCCCGGGCCTCCCGGGGCAGCTTTGAAAAGGCCGCACAGAATCTGAAAAGTTTTTTCCTGGAGCACCTCGGCCCCAGCCCTGCGCTGCCGGACCAGCTGTTGTCAGCCAAATCTTTTACCGAAGCTCTGGTTGCCTGCCTGACCAGTGCCGACCCCATCCTCCACTCCGCGCAGCAAAAACTGCGGGAGGAACTTGAAAAGTACGCGCCCGGGCCCTCTACCGGCGAAATTCCCGCCGCCTACAAACCCAGGCCGGTGCTGGCGGCACTCTTCGCCTCCTACCAGGAAGTGGCACGGGGCGTGGTCAATCTTGTCCGCATCCAGAGCCAGCGGCTGGACATGTCCAGCCCGTACTGCATGCGCGGCACGCTGACCAAGTCAGGCCGCACCGTGCTTGTGGAGCAAGTTCCGCCCGCCAGGCTTGCAGGTTCCCGCATCCGTGAACTGGATGAAAAAGCCCAGTCCGTGAGCAAAGGCGGGGAGTTCCCGGCCTTGATCCCTCTCGTGCTGCTGCATGAAAGTGAGGGAATCACCTGCCTCGCCGAGGAACTGCCAGACGGCATTCATCTGGCCGACCTCCTGAATGAACGCCGCTCTTTAAGCGTCCGGGAAGCCTATTTGATCCTGGCTGCCATGGACAGTTCTCTGGACGCATTGGAAAAGTCCGGCCTAGATGTCAAACGCCTGCGCCTGGAAGACATTTATGTGCACACCGGCTTCCCTCGTGAGGACGCCCGCACCGCGAAGCTGCTGCAGACCAAGCTGAACGAGTGGCCCGCCTTTACCCTGACCCTGCGTGCCCACCCGACACTCGCCGCCATGGCGGGCCGGGGCGTGGATCCCGCTGTCCTGCTCCCCGCATCTGGACACCCCTCGGCATCTGCGTGGACCAGTGCCTGGCTCGCTGCCGTGGGGCGCTTTCTTGTGGGCTTGAACCCGCTGCCGGGACAGGGTGCTCCAAGCTCCGCAGCAACCCGGGAAAAAGAATCTCTCGCCAGCTTTTTCGACGAAGAAGTTCAGCGCCATCATCAAGGGAAGCCCGGCACCCGTGCGGATTTCCTGGACCGGTACGCCCGCATTCTTCAACACCACGAGAGGATCAAGCCCTCTCCTGGTCCCATCTCGGAACCTCTCGTGCCCGCCCCCTCAGCCGCGTCAAGCGCCCCGCCCCAGCCTTCCACCTTGCGATCCATCTCGGCCAGCGTCAGGAAATCCAGCGATCCCAATCCCTCCGCCCTTACCAGCGGGCTGGCCCCTTCCTCTGAAAAACCGACCATCGGTTTTGCCGAACTTCTGTTCCGGGATACGTCCATCACCGAATCAGGACAGCCGCATGACTGGGCCAAGACAGCCGCTGACGCCCCGCCCACCATCCATCCGGGGGAGGTCTTGCTCCCGCCCAATGAATTTGTGCCCTTCTGGCTGCGTGCCGCCGTCTTTCTCGGTGGCTCGGTGATTGTGGGTGCCATGCTAGCCCATTTTTCAGGGAATGCCCTGTGGCAGAAACAGCCCCAGGCTTCACCCGTGCCCAAGGCGGTACCAGTCCTCCCTGATGAATCTGAAAATGGCCCCGCCTACCGGCTGCCCTCCGCATCGCCAGGACCAAAACGCAGTTCCCTGCCCCCTGAGCCGCCACCCGGCCCCGCCGCACCGCCCGTGGTAGCACCCACCTTGCCTCAGGACAGCGCCCCGCGCTCCCCCTCTCTCCTCAAGCCCCCGGCTTCCACGCTGAAGGACGACCTGTAGCCCGGGCATTGCCAGTTCCGCATTCAGCAACCGACGTTGAAATTCGATGTCCAAAAATGGAGTGCTCCGGCCTCCTTTCTTTTGCGCAGCATGGCCGATGACAAAACCACGACCTTTCTCGAGCTTCTGACAGCCCACGAGCGGTCTCTTTCGCTTTATGTCCACGGACTGGTGCCGCGCGACAGCGAGGCCGAAGACATTCTGCAACAGACCAAACTGCTGCTCTGGAAGCATTTTGACGATTTCACCCTGGGCACCAATTTTATTGCCTGGGCTCGCAAAACGGCTTTTCACCAGATCCTCACCCACCGCCGGCAGAAAAAACGCGAACACCTGCCGCTGGATCAGGAGGCATTGGAAGCCCTGGGACATGCCGTGTCAGAGCTGGCAGATTCTGGCTCCGGCAGGCAGGATGCCTTGCGAGCCTGCCTCGCAAAGCTGCCGATGGAACATCGTCAGATGGTGCAGTTTCGTTACTTTGAAGACCTGGAAATCGACCAGATAGCCGGGCGCATTTCCCGCACGGAGGGGGCTGTTTACCGGGCCCTCAGCCGGGTGCGGCTCAGCCTGATGCAGTGTGTGCAAAAACAGATGGAGGCCACGCCATGAAGACCGATGAAATCTGGCGCTGGTTGGAACTCTGGGAACGTGCCCGCGAACATGCCTTGAGCACGGAGGAAGAACACCAGCTCAATGATGCCATCAAGACCAATCCGGAAGTCCGGCGTTTGCTGGCTGAGG